>JAZDIS010000301.1:0-8630 GCA_043804705.1 Pseudomonadota bacterium
CGGAGAGGACTTCATGCACCTGCTTTCCGGGATCAGGGCTGTTTATGAAGCTTTGTAATTTCTTGATCTGCGAGCGAGTGACCGGATCGGCCATGCAACGGCCCTTGGGATCGACCCGGATGTTTGGCTCCGCCTGCCGAATGCCGGAATGAAGTTGGGGGAATGGTATGACAATGTGGTCTTTGCATACTACCTGCTGACCGCAGAACCAGAATATGCCGGGATCTGCCAGAATTTGGCCAACGAAGCAGCCAGACTCCACGTCAAGCTGTTTAACCCGGAGTGGCGACGGGGTGGAAAGAAGGCAGAAGAACCAACCTTCGGTAGCCCTCGCTCCCAGATTGGTTGCGCCGGGCCTTTCCGACAGCCCGACACCAGGCCAGATGAACGTTACAGGTTCGATATGCAGGCAGTCATCGCGGCCTGGAAACTTCGGGGATTGGATCCGCTGATGGCTTGTTATGGACAACTCGACGAGACGCCGCTGTCATCCTCAGGATGGCGGGAATGGAGACAGGCCAGCAAGGAGCGAGAGGATAATCCCCGGGCTTTTGATTTTTTCCAGGCCTATCATTTCATAGATCCTGAACGCTGGAATCGAATCGCAAAGCCATCGCCGATGCTTTGCGACCTGTTCAAGTCAGAAGTTTTTACCGCCCTTCAGCGACAGGTGCTCAAAGAGGTGAAGCGGCGTGGGGTTTTGTTGGAGAGCATGCCAACCAGCAACGTGCGAATCAGCTACTATAATTCGTATACGGAACATCATCTTCTAGAGTGGCTGGGTTTTGGTAAAGATCGAAACAGACGCGACCTGCCGCGCCCGATGGTGGCTATCTGTACCGACAATCCGGGAATTTTCCCTACTACTTTGCGTAACGAATTTTGTCACGTCTTTCAGATGCTGATCAAGGCGGGACTTCCAGAAGATAAAGCCGTAGAGGAACTGCAACGCCTTAACCGCAACGCCAGGGCCTATCGGTTCGGATCTTCCCGGTAAAAAGCTGAGGAGAGCATCATTTAGTCCTTGTCTCTGAGTTGCCCCAGGAAGAAACAACCCGGTGGGCATTCCGCCAGAAAACGCCTTCGGCCTCTTCCTCGCTCATCTCCTCGGCCCTGAGTGCCGAAAACAAAGCGGCCAGACCTTCGGGTTGTTCCAGACCGGCAACGGTATCGACCTCGATTCTCTCCGCTTCCCATTGTTTGTAATTAAAGAAGTCCGGACCCAATGCGACTTTCCCGACTCCGACCAAGCGGGCGAGGTGCAGAATATGTTTAGCCACGGTCTCAATGTGGGCTTCTCTTTCGGCCCGCAATATTGTTTTCCTGAGGGCAACCAGATCATCCAAGAAAGGAACCCCATAGAGCTCTGCCTCGCAGGCCAGCAAGGCGCTGTCGCTCAAAGCGTTGTGCGGCTGGAAAAGGCTCCATTCAAGCAGGTCGGCGCAGACTACATGGCTGACCAATCGGCGCCCGGACCAGGCCTCGAGGACGTGCGGGAGAGCCGCCTCAGGCAGATGGGTCAAATCGAGACCGAGACCGAGACGTTCCATCTCCGTCAAGAGTTGGAGCCCGGCCTCGGTAAGGCCCTGCTGGCGATCGAAATAGCGGTTTTTCGGTGCGCGAAAGATATCCAGCCAGACCAGACCTGCCTGTCGCAATGAGAGGAGGATGGCAAGGTCTCCGAAATCAGTTTCCCCTTCAACCGAAAAACGGACCATTCCCGCCTGCGCAAGGGGGGTGCGAGAGGAGAGTTCGCGCCAATGTTGAACAAAGGCCAGCAGACGTTCCCCTGGCGCCGATGGCCAGGGGGCCGTCCAGCCATAAGAGTCGGCAAGGGCTGAAGCTCGCCATTCGATAGAGACCACCGCACCGACCAGCGGGGCATTCGCCAGGGTCGGGGGCAATCGGTGCAGGTGGATGGGAAACCAGGCGGGCAACGGGGGGATCATGACAGGACCCTTGCTGCGTCCCGCAACTGGGCCTCGGCATAAAGATCAAAATCTTCGTAGTTTGCACCGGTCGATACCCCATGCGCATTAAGAAGGGCAACGACCTCCCGGCACCAGCTAAGCCGTAAACGAATATCCTCAACGCCGTTGCCGCTATGCCAGAAGCGCCAGGCCTGATCCCCTTCAAGACCTTTGATCCCCAGAGTCTCGCCCTGGCATCGAAGCGGGGTGCCGGTGGGAATACAAAGTGGATTTACCGCCACACTGGAAAGATATTGGGCCAGTTTTTCCAGGGTGTGCAGGTCATGCTCAAACTCAGCCCGGGTCTGTAACGGAGGCCCAGCCACAATGAGTCCCATTGAAACGTTAATCCCTGCCGAAGCGAGGGCCTCCACAATCTGGGCACCGTTGGCGGAGACTTGCTGCTTGTTGAACCGTGAAAGAAAGGATCCCGAAAATGATTCAATGCCCATGAATACATCACGGCAACCACTCTGGGCCATCGCGTGAGCCAGGGAACGATCAAGTCCTCTGGCTTGCATCATGCCGTCCCAGGTAAACTTAACCTTTGTCATTATCTTGAGGAAAGCCTTGAGACGTTCAGGTGTCGGATTCAACACCGAATCACAGAAGGTGAGGTGTGTTGCACCAGCCGTCTGGAGATGAACCAGATCCCGCTTAAGTCTAGTCGGCGTTTTGGCGCGGTATCCTTTCCACATCCGGGCGTCGTCGCAAAAGGCGCAGCGATTCACGCATCCCCTGGCTGTTTCGACTGGCAAGACTCCTGGCCGGGAATAAGCATAGAGGGGAAATCCCGAAAAGTCAGGCAGGGGGAGGTCGTTCAGTTTGATGGGAGGGGCCAGGAATACACCATTAGGGCGACCGGTATCAAGCCATTTGGCTAGCGATGTTTCGGCTTCCCCGATGAATATTGCATCGAACGGGGCCAAAGTAGTGATTTCTTCTGGAGAGACAAAAAAGTCCGGGCCACCGGCAATTACTTTGCAGGCAGGGAAGCGCGTCCGCACGGCTTGGCCGATCTCCTCGGCCAGAGGGCGTCCCGCACTGGACACATGGATTCCGAAAACATCTATCCCAGACGTTTCCATGCCAAAAAATCATCGAGAAGCGCGGCGATGAGCGGCCACATTGACTGACGGAAAATGGCATCGTGCCAGGCTCCGTCCCCTTCTTTGCGTTGATGACTGGCGGGTAAATGTTGACGATGACTGAGCTGAGCATTCAGATCGAGAACCGCTACCTCATGCCCGGTGGCGGTCAGCATCCCCGCCAGCGAGGCCACCCCCAACAGGGGATGATCGGCCGCATTTGGCGGGGGCACACATAAAACGATATTCATACCGTCCCAAACCCGACCGTGGCCTCATGATGCCACAGAGCCTCTAGATCGGCAGGGGGAGGACCTTGATAGAGGATGGTTTGTTGCCGCTGTCCACTGGATACCAGGGGGCGCCCAAGAACCACGACCCAATCGGCCCGGGTAGCGACCCAATAGTGGTTTTCGGCAATGACCACAGTATTATTTTTGTTCACTAATTTCCGCAGGGCCTCATAAAGGCGGGGAATAGCTTGGACGCCGATGCCGCGGAAAGGGTTATCGAGAATGTACACTGAACGGTCGCCCAGACGTTTGCACAAGTTGGCGGCCACTTTGATGCGCTGGGCCTCGCCCCCGCTCAGCGTGTTGGAAGGCTGACCCAGGACCAGGTAGTCCAGAGCCGCATCGCCCAGGAACTCTAGGTAGCGGGTGATAGCTGGTTCCTTACTAAAAAATTGGAGGGCCTCGCTCACCGTCAATCTATTGGCCTCGGCGATGTTACGACCATGGTGCTGGACCTTGGCTACTCGATCCATGCGAAATCTTTGCCCCCGGCACTTGGGACATTCAAGAAAATGCAAATCCCCCAGGTCCAGATAACCGTTGCCGAGACATTCTGGGCAGCGGCCATCAGCGGTATTGAAACTGAAATGGCCTTTTTTGAGCCGTGCCCGCTTGGCTTCGGGCAGATTGGCATAACAATCCCTGATCTTGTCCCAGAGACCGATGTAAGTGGCGGGGGTGCTGCCCGAGTGCTTGCCAATCGCCTCTGGAGTAATCAGGTAGGAGCGCCGCATTTTGTCGCAGCCTTTTCGGTCAAGCAAAGTTGCCCGTCCCTGCCAGCCGTGCGGGGTTTTGTCGCAGGTTGATAAAGCCGCCCGCAGATATACCGATTTCCCTGAGCCGCTCGGACCGCAGATACAGACGAGTTTCCCCAGGGGAATGTCGACCTTGAAATCACTGAACCCGCACCAGGTGGTGAATTCGCTTTGCAACCGATGATCGTGGACAGTCCGGGGCGCTTTGTCTCGCTGGCCGCCTTCCTTTAGTGACTGAAGATTGCGGCCGGCGGGGAAATGGCCATCTTTCTGCTTTGGTAAATTGGTATGATGTTTGAAAAAGTCTTCGGGTTTTCCGATATTGACAATTTTCCCACCCTGCACGCCGGCACCGGGGCCAAACTCGATGACTCGATCCGCCGCCCGGATGATTTCTTCCGTGTGGTCGATGACTATAACGGCATGCCCAGAGGCACTGATGCTTTGAAAAAGCTCCCCGAGTCGGGTGGCCTCGAAGGACAACAGGCCCGCCGCCGGTTCATCGAATATCACCAGCGAGGGCTGGTCGAGACCGTGCAGGCAGGTAAAAAAACGTAAGCGCCTCGCCTCGCTTGAGCTCATTTGAAAAAGGGGATGTCTAACGGAGATGTTTTGCAAGCCAAGTTCATTAAACCATTGCTGCTCTTTGCTGGTGAGAACGACGAGACCGCGTTTGACCAAACTCCCCAGGGTGTCCTTAGGGCCGATGTTTCCCCTGGTACTTTCGGGAAAGCCATATCCGTCGCAGACCGGGCAAAGCGTATTGGTCAAATAATAATCAAATTCCTCAATCAAGGCTTTGGGCACCGGGGGGCTACCGTGCAACAGGAATTGTCTCAGGGCGGTCAGGACCCCTTGAAAACCGCCTTCGCTATTTTTTCCCAGAATTTTTGTTTTAATGGATGATGGAAGTTCTTCCCAAGGCGTGGCCGGAATAACACCTTCCGCCTTGCAGAAACGTTCCCAGTGACGAGAGTCGAGCCCAGCCGCAGCCTTCACTGCCGGTGTAAAGGCGCCATTTGTGACCGGTTTCAAAGGATCTCGCACCAACCGCTCTTTGTCGATATCCCTGACATAACCGCGTCCGTTGCATCGCAAACAGGCCCGGCCTTCAGCTTCTTGTACGGTGGAAAAACCTTGGGCTTGCCAGAGAAAGCCGGAGCCCCAGCCTGCGGTCTCAATCATGGTTTTTTCGACCAACTGCTGCTCGATACCGATGGTCTGCTCGGGAAGGCCGCTCACCACATAGCGTGGTTCCTGACGGCGGAATACCTGGTGCAGACCTCGCGCCTTGCCGAGACTATCCGCCTCGCTATAGAGCACGTCAAAAGCCAATGAGGATTTACCACTTCCGCTGGGACCCACAAAAACGACAAATTGGCCCAGCATTATTTCAAGTTGAACGCCCTGTAAATTATTTATCCAGGCGTTGGCAACTGAAATGCACTTTGTCATGCTGTTCTCCTGATTGCGGGTGATTGACTGGCTTTGAGCAGATGCAATTAGAAAAAAGAGAGACTGAATCTCTCTGCCAAGAGCAGGGTATCCGCAGTATTACTAAAACAGCGGGTGAAAGGCTTACGGGTAAAAAAATCCCGCTCAATTTGGGAAAAAAGTTGTGCATCCGCTATCAGATCTTGAGAGTAACCGTGAATCAGGGGGTAAGTCCAATGGTTTTCATCAGCGGTTGTTTCCACATCGGCACCGAGAGTCTCGGCCAGAGGCGAATCTGCATAGACTTGAAATGTCGAAATATTGAACATGTCGATGCAATCGGCATGTTCATATAGAAAGGCACGGGTGGCCTGCCAGTCGGTTTCGGTTTCGCCTGGGAAACCCTTCATGAGATAGACATGAGTCGCGATTCCTGCTTGATGCAATACTTTCAGAACCTTGGATGCCAGGTTCGGAGTGATGCCCTTGGCCATCCGTTTCAGAATGCGTGGCGAGCCGCTTTCGAGACCGAAGCGTAACAGGCGGCAGCCCGATGCGAAGAGAGCTTCCGCGGTGGCTGGTTTGGATAGCAGGGAAGAAAATCGAGCGTTCCCTCCCCACCTTGGGGGCGAATCCCCAACTGTGTTCAGTTTCTCCGCAAATTCTAGCAGAAACTTTCCCGGCAACTCGGCATCCAGAAAATAGATGCCTTGAGCCGTATATTCTTTGACTAGACGCATGACCTGTTGAGTTATTGAACCAACCTTGCCGTCGGCCGTAGCGGTATGGCAACGGTATTTGGCATCGGCACAGAAGGTGCATCGCCCCCAAGAACAAGATGAGAAGGCCCGGAAGGGGAGAACCCTCCCTGGCGCCCGATAACGATCAAGGGGAAAACGCGAAAAGTCTGGAACCGGTGGTCCCGTTTCACTGGGATTTTTTGCCAACCAGCGGTTACCTGGAAAATCCTGACGATGATTTGATGGCGCGATTCTGCCGTCAGGCAGTCGTATCATCCGCGAAACGAGAGACTCGCCGGCCCCGAGTATTACTCCGTTTACATCCTTCCAAACCGGTGCGGCAAGATTTAAGTATGCGGCGAAATCATTGAACAAAGGACCGCCAAATATCACGGAGGTTTTCAATTGGTGCCGACAGTAGTTCGCGATGGCGAAGGCCGCTGGCAATTGTCCCATAAATGAGACAGAAATTCCGACCCAGTCAGGCATCGCGGCAGCCAAACGCCGAGCTGCGGGTGACTGTTGCAGCCAACGGTGCAGGTGCCCGTTGGAGTCACATGCTGCGGTACGCATGGACGAAAGGTCACCTTCTGCGCCAGGAATCGTAACGGTAAAGGGCTCATATCTCAGGGGCTGATCGGAGACATTCTTAGCTTCAAAATCGGCTCGCAACTTCGTCAGAGCATCAAGATAGTTCGCAGAAGAACCGTAAGACGATTTCAGGTCTTGGGCATTCTCCCTGGATAAATATCCGATGAAATCCAAGTTCAGATCCTCCACAAAATAGTCAACACCCGCTTCGGCCAAAGCCGCGGCAAGGTATGAAAGCCCCAGAGGAGGACAGGATGGATCGCAAAGTGGTGGTTGAATCAGAACGCACCGCACAGTAAGTCGTATTCTCCAGTCGTTATTATGGGAAACATTGATCTGTCCCAAATGTGTTTTTTATGTTTTAAGCCGATTCGCCCCTGCGGCTCAGTTCGCAGTATTGATCAGCTTCGTTATCTCTAATTTTAGTTTGTAGAGAGATATCGAGCAGGAGATTTTTTCCCTTCATTGTCATTTGTCCAGCTACTAAGGCGCTCTGTCCGCCGTGTGTCGAGTCGAGTGAATCCGCTGACAATCACCATTGCCAAAGCAGGTTTCAACCCGTTCTGGGCCAAGGAGGCGGGAGTCACAACATATTCTCCGCTTCCTTGAGAAGTGGCCAGCAAGTCGAGTAATCGGTGAAAGCCTTCACTCCAACCTTTTCCAAGATGTATAGAAAGGCGGTTTATATTTCTTGCCCAAATTGTTTTTACTTCAAACTCGTGCAATGTCCCATAGATAAACATTCGGCCAAGGCGTGACAATGTCATGTTGTTTGAATCTTCTCTTGTAAGCAATCCGAATTTGAGAGATGTTTCCAGTATAGGTTCGAGGTCGCGACGTTCCATTATAAAGGGGATATACTTGCCGGATGTCGAACAGGTGAGGAGACAACCCGGGGGGGGCAACGCTTCACGCGGGATAGTACCTGGGCCAATCGTTTCATCCCACCATTCGAGAAATCGCCGGATTTCTCCGATAAGGGAACCTGCAGCTTCCCGGAAAAGGTCCAATTGCCTCTCCGGGAAGGTTCTTTTGCAATTGCAGGCGGGAAGGGGAACGGATTGTCCTTGCAATAGCTGATTGGTGATAAGCCGAATAGGTTCGAGGCATGGATCTGGGGTGATTATCGGCCTTGTCGTTGAGGGTTCAAGCCGGAAGGGCGTTTTAAACCCTTTAAATGGCTCAAGCTGAAGAAATATCTCTCCGTCGGGGGTGATATTATATGCGGGATGGAGGAGCAAAGCGTCCCATAATTCGCAAGCAGCGAGCCATCCCTCATTGTTGTAAATAACCTTCCGTGCAGGCTGAGGACTCTGCAGAAGAGTTGCATAAAGCTCACCGCCGGCCGGTGATAGATGCGATGTCTGCCAATTTACGAACTGGTTGTACTTTTTAGGGCTACTGAATAGTGCATGCAAGCAATGTTTGGCCAAATATTCTTTCGTGAACGACCGATAGGATGGTACCAAGAGTTGTTTCATGATGGGATTTGCGGTCAGGTCCACAAAGCGCCATGCGCGCAATGCGGCACGAAAAGTCGAAAGATCATACGAAAAAGTTTCATAAGACGGAATAAGAAAGCTGTTCCAGAAGAGAATCAACCGCTTATCCAGAATTACTTTTTGTGCGTGAGATCCTGTGAAACGTAGACCTTGACCGGCGAAGCGCTGTAAAGTGTCACGTAATTGTTGGGTACTCAGGCTCGTTTCCGGGCAACAAGTGGCGAGTGTACGGCAAGTGTTGTACAGGTTGAAGCGAT
>JAZDIS010000302.1:0-2000 GCA_043804705.1 Pseudomonadota bacterium
GGACTGGATCAAGGAAGGTGCTGTTGTGATCGACGTAGGCGTCAACCGCGTTGGTGAGAAAAAGCTGGTGGGGGATGTGGATTTCGCAGCGGCCAGTGAGCGAGCAGCGGCCATTACCCCGGTGCCAGGGGGGGTCGGCCCCATGACGATTACCATGCTGCTACACAATACGCTTGAGTCGGCCCGTCGCTCGGCAGGGTATATCGCGCAGTGATCGTATCCACCCAGAAATCGTTTGAGCAGATTATGACCGCCCTGGAAGGGGGCAGCCGGGTCTTTATCATCGGTTGTGCCAAGTGCGCCACGGTCTGCAAGTCAGGCGGCGAGGAAGAGGTCTTCCGTATGCAGGACGCCCTGACGGCGGCCGGCAAAGAGGTGACCGGCACCATTGTCATCGATGAGACCTGCCACATGCTACGCACGGGTCGCGACCTGCGGTCCCGGCGCGAACAGGTGGATGAGGCCGATTTCCTGCTGGTTCTTTCCTGCGGCGCCGGTATCCAGTCGGTTGCCGAGGCGACGGAGAAAAAGGTCGTGGCCGGTACGGATTCAAAGTTTCTTGGTAATATCCGGCGCTTCGGCCAGTTCGAACAGCGTTGTTCCCTGTGCGGTGACTGTCGCTTGAACGACACCGGTGGTGTTTGTCCGGTGACGGTCTGCGCCAAGGGACTACTCAATGGTCCCTGTGGCGGCATGGAGGATGGCGCCTGCGAGGTTGATCAGAACAGTCGCTGTGCCTGGGTTACCATCTATGAACGGCTGGAACGTCAGCAGCGGGCTGAACGGCTGGATGAAATCACTCCCGCCCGTGACTTTGCCCACAAACGCCATCCCAACAGTCTTATACTTGAGAAATAACATGCCCTCCCTTCTTGCCCGCAAGCTGGCAGCCAGTGAATTTGTCATCACCGCCGAGGTTGCTCCTCCCAAGGGAAGCGAAACCTCAGGGCTTCTAAAGGCTGCTGCGTTTCTGGCGCCATTCGTTGACGCCATCAATGTTACCGACAATCAGGGCGCCAATATGCGCATGACACCGCTGGTGGCGGCCGGATTGCTGTTGCGTGAAGGGATCGAGCCGATCATGCAGCTTACCTGCCGTGACCGCAACCGCCTGGCCCTGCAGAGCGATCTGCTGGGTGCGTCAGCTCTTGGTATTCACAATGTTCTGGCGTTGTCCGGTGATGATATCGGCTGTGGCGACCATCGACAGGGGCGATCGGTATTTGACCTTGATTCCGTGCTGCTGCTTCAGACCATTGACGCCATGAACAGGGGGCTGGATATGAATGGCGCGCCCCTGTCCGGTGCCACCAGTTTTTTTGCCGGTGCAGCAGCAGCTCCGGAGGTGGAACCGTTTGCCGTTACCCGCCCCAAATTGTCAAAAAAGGCTGCGGCCGGCGCCCGCTTCTTCCAGACCCAGGCAGTTTTCAACCCGGAACGCTTGGCGTTTTTCTGCGAATGCGTGCAGCCACTTGATGTTAAGGTAATTGCTGGTATCCTTGTGTTGAAATCAGCCAGGATGGCGGAGTTTATCAACCGTGCCATCCCTGGATTGAAGGTGCCTGAAACTATTGTTGAGCGTCTGAAATCAGCGGCCGATCCAGCGGCCGAAGGGGTTCGGATTGCCGCTGAGATGGCAGTGCAGTGTCGCACCATATGTGCCGGTGTCCATATCATGGCCATGGGGTGTGACGAGATAGTGCCGCAGGTGGTTGCTGTTCTGAAGTAAATCCGGCAGGGGGTCTGCATGAAGGTCAAAAAAGCCGTTTTTCCCGTGGCAGGGATGGGTACCCGTTTTCTCCCGGCTACGAAGTCATCGCCCAAGGAGATGTTGCCGCTGATCGACAAGCCTTTGGTGCAATATGTGGTGGAAGAGGCGGTGGACTCAGGCATCGAGCAGATCCTGTTTGTCACCGGTCGTGGCAAGCGGGCCATAGAGGATCACTTTGACATCTCCATCGAACTGGAGACGCACCTGCTGGAAAAGGGAAAGAACAAGA
>JAZDIS010000303.1:0-5033 GCA_043804705.1 Pseudomonadota bacterium
GGTTGTGCGCCTCCGCGCTTTCCGTTACCAGCCGTTCCAGGGTGGAGAAGATGAAGGTGGTGCGGGCTTTGAATACCGGCATCAGCTCGGCCTCGCGGCCGAATTCCAGATCAATGGCGGCGCGCACCATGTCGCCGCCGATATGGTTGGCCTCGATATAGGCGGCCAGCAGTTTCCGCACCAAGGCGGCATTGGCGGTATCTTGGTTGGCTTCGTGCAGATCTTGCAGGGCTTTGAACAGCGCGCGCAAGCGTGTGTCCAGCGGCTCAATCTCCTTGAGCCGCTGGGTGCTGGCCGCAGCCTTGGCTGTGTTGAGCTTTTCGATAACCTGACCCATGAGCCCCTGCATTTCGATGGCCATTCTGGTGATTGGATATTCCTTCCTGGCGATCCCGGCCACGTCCTGGGCAAGAGAGCGCAAGGAAAGCAGGGCGGCGGCAATTATCGCAGAGGACAAGACGCCCAGGAGCAGGAAAGCGAAATAGAGACGCAGTTTGTTGCCGATTTTTTGAGGAATCTTGAGATGCATGGCGGCATGGCCTACTTGTTGACCGGCAATCCGGCGGCGATCCAAGCCATCATCCCCCCGTCAAGGGCGGCAAGATCCTTGAAACCATTCATGCTGAGGAACTTGGCTGCGACCACAACCTGCTTGGCGGCATGATCGATCACCACTACCTTTTTGTTCTTGGGGATGGTGGAGTGCTTCTCTTCCAGCTCGTCCATGTCGATTTCGATGGCGCCGGCCAGCCGGCCGCTTTCCTTGTGTTTGGCATCGCGAATGTCCAGGATAGTGACGGACTTGGCCATATCGTTGAGCTGTTGCGGGGTGAGGCGTGCGAGTTCGATGTTCGGGTAGTTGGCTGCCTTGGTCACGGGATAACCGCTCTGCATCCAAGCAGGCAGGCCTTCGTCATAGATCATGATATTGCTGTAGCCGAGGGTCTGGGCCACCTTGGCAGCCATCTTGCTCTTGCCGCATTTGGGTCCAAGGCAGTAGAAGACCAGCAGAGTTTTTTTGTCCGCGGGGAGGTTCGGGTTGCCCTTCACCTTGCTCGACGGGATGTTGATCGAGCCCTGAATGGCTTTTTCCTTGTGCTCAATGGAGCTTAATGCGTCAGCGAGCACAAGGGTTTCCTTGGCGTCCAGCTTTTTCTTTAGTTCCGTAGTGGAGATGACGGGGATATCCGCAGCCATCAATGTTGTGACAAAAATGGAAAACAGTGAGATCAGGGTGCAGAGAAAAGCTGTTGTAAGATAATGGCGGTGTCGCATGGTGTGTCCCTCCGTTTGGTGATGATCTGAGTAACGTTTTTTAATATGGGTTGGGCTGAAACGATGTGGAGCTTGCCGCATTAAGCAAAAAATGAACCAGAAGGTATGGCGGGTATGGAATATGGGAGGCAGACATATGGCGGAAATATTTTTGCGCACACATTTTTGCGTACACATTTTAAGTTACGATAAGCGATTTTATTTTTTATGGCAATCAAGAAAAGAAGATATCGCGCTGATGCGCAGAGACTGGAAGAGGCCCAGTTTCTGTTTGGCTTTGTAGTCAGAAACTGACCGGTACTGGAACCTCCTGTCCTGCAGGGGGGAGGGATTCAGTAACATGATAACAGGTATTTTTAGGCATTTTTCCCGGAAGGTGGTTGGCGAAATAGCAGCCGTTTGGTCATCTTTTTGATATTTAAACGGAAACTATTCAGGCATTCCTTGGCCGGTCTTTTGGGGGCCTCTGCCGAGTAATTAAAATG
Source organism: Pseudomonadota bacterium (assembly GCA_043804705.1). GTDB lineage: Bacteria > Desulfobacterota > Desulfobulbia > Desulfobulbales > Desulfurivibrionaceae > Thiovibrio. The sequence goes on from JAZDIS010000303.1 coordinate 1,761, forward strand.
GGCCACTTGTTGCTTGACAAGGCGGGTGAATTGATTTATCTTTACAAAATTTTCCAGCATCTTTCTGCCGGTGTTGCCGGGAGACGGCGACCAAGCGGAAAACCCGTCGGCCTTGAAACACCGCGGGCAGAGCGTCTTGAATCAATCAACAATACAGTAAACAGGAGTTGAGAATTGGCTAATCATAAATCCGCCGAGAAAAGGAATCGTCAGAACCAGCTGCAACGGCTTCGCAATCGCTCCAACAAGAGCAAGATGAAGGGTGTTGTGAAGAAGGTCCTTGAGGCCGTTGCGCTGAAAGCCGGGGATCAGGCCCAGGAAGCACTGAAGTTGGCGATCCCTATTATTGAAAAAACAGCGGTGAAAGGTTCCATTCACAAAAAAAATGCCTCCCGCAAGGTTTCCCGTTTGACCAAGCGGGTAAATGCCTTGTTGGCCGCGGTATAACAGCGAGAGAGCCGGTAGCGGTTGATGCCCTGTCGCGCGGTTGTTCTCCAGCGGGAGAACGCTTTGCCCGAGGCTCTTCCGATTGGCTTGGTTGCGCCTCTTTTGCCGCTGTGTGCAGGGATATCGACCTGTATATTATGAAGAGTGTTTCGTTGTGAGCGAAAAACTAAAAAGCCATGGGACGCCAGTGTTCCGTGGCTTTTTTTTATGATTTGAGGATCCATCATGTTCCGACCTTCCTTGCAGGAGTTTGAGCACCTGGCGGCCGATGCCGGTTTGGTTCCGATCTATCGGGAAATCGTCGCCGACCTCGATACGCCGCTGACCATCTTTGCCAAGGTGGCCGACGGGGAATCGCACGCCTTTCTCTTTGAAAGCCTTGAGGGCGGCGAGAAATGGGGGCGTTATTCCTTTATCGGGCTTGACCCCATCGTTACCTTTGCAAGTCGCGGAAACCAGGTCACCATCACCCGGGAAGAAACGGTGGAACAGCAGCACGGTGATCCGCTTCAAGCCCTGCAACATCTGCTCAAGTCCTTTAATGCCTGCAACTCTGAGATGGCCTGCGACCCGGAGCTGTTGCCGCGTTTTTTTGGCGGCGCCGTCGGGTTTTTGGGCTATGATATGGTGCGGTTCATGGAGCGGCTGCCAGAGAGCAACCCGCCCCTGGCCCAATTTCCGGAGAGCGCCTTCATGGTGCCCCGGACTGTTTTGGTCTACGACAACCTCCGGCAGCTGCTCACCGTGGTTAATCTGGTGCAGACCGCCGGGGCTGGGATTGAAGCGCGGGATATTCCGGCCTTGTACGCGAAAGCGCAGGCCGGGATCGAGGAGATCATCGTCCGTCTGCAGGCGCCCATGCCGACGGAATATCTCGGCGGCGCAGGCGTAAAGACCGCCGCCACGCCCCACGCCTTCACCTCCAATATGAGCGAGGAGGCCTTCGAGAAGATGGTGGAGACGGCCAAGGAGTATATCCAGGCCGGTGATGTCATTCAGGTTGTTTTGTCGCAACGGTTTCATGCCAAAACAGGACTGGCACCCTTCAAGCTGTATCGCGCCCTGCGCCATATCAATCCCAGTCCCTATCTTTTTTATCTCAAGCTCGGGGATCTGGTCCAGATCGGTTCGTCCCCGGAGATCCTGGTCCGCCTTGAACAGGAAGATATCGAGCTGCGCCCCATTGCCGGGACGAGAAAACGCGGCAAAACTCAGGAAGAGGATGCGGCCCTTGAGCAGGAGCTGTTGGCCGACCCCAAGGAGCGGGCCGAGCATCTGATGCTTGTCGATCTGGGCCGCAACGATGTTGGGCGGGTCGCTGAATATGGCTCGGTGGAGGTCCGTGATCTGCTGATGGTCGAGCGTTACAGCCATGTCATGCATCTGGTTTCCGGGGTGCATGGGACTCTGGCGCCCGGCAAGGATCAATTCGACGTCCTGCGCGCCTGTTTTCCCGCGGGCACGGTGAGTGGCGCGCCCAAGATCCGGGCCATGGAGATCATCGAAGAGCTTGAACCAGAGCGGCGCGGGCCCTATGCCGGCGCGGTCGGCTATTTCGGCTTTTCCGGGAATATGGATTTTTGTATCACCATCCGGACCTTTGTCATGCAGGGCGACGACCTCTGGGTGCAGGCCGGGGCAGGGATTGTCGCCGATTCGGTGCCCGCTTTGGAGTATCAGGAAACCATCAATAAATCCATGGGGCTGCGGCGGGCGGTGGAGCTGGCGGAAAAAGAGTTTTAACCGGCTTGCCCGGCGGAGCGCGAGAAAGAATATGATCGTTATCATCGATAATTACGACTCCTTTACCTACAACATCGTCCAGACCCTCGGGGGGATGGGCGCCGAGATGAAGATCTTCCGCAACGACGAGGTGGATATCTCCTTCATCGCCTCTCTTGCCCCCGACCGGCTGCTGATTTCGCCCGGCCCCTGTTCTCCGGTCCAGGCAGGCATCTCCATCGAGGCGATCCGTTTTTTCAGCACCAGGATTCCGGTGCTGGGCGTTTGTCTGGGGCATCAGTCCCTGGGTGAGGCCTTTGGCGGGCAAACCGTGCGGGCCGGGCGGCTCATGCACGGCAAGACAAGCCCCATAACCCACGACGGTTTTGGCGTGTTCACCGGATTGCCCAACCCTTTTGATGCCATGCGCTACCATTCCCTGGTGGTCCGGGAATCCGACCTGCCCGATTGCCTGATGGTTTCGGCGCGTTCCGATCAGGGCGAGCTCATGGGGCTCAGGCATCGGACCTTGCCGGTGGAAGGGGTGCAATTCCATCCCGAATCCATCATGACCCCGGCCGGGGTGCGGTTGTTGAAAAATTTCCTTGATCCGTCCTATCCGGAAATTCTCGCCAAGCAGCGCAAGGAGATGGGCGCATGATGAAAGAGGCCATTGCCAAAGTGGTGGCTGGAACCGGCCTGAGCGAAGCGGAGATGGTCGGGGTGATGGAGGCCATCATGGGCGGCGAAGCCACCCAGGCCCAGATCGGCGCCTTTATCACCGCCCTTAGGATCAAGGGCGAAACCGTGGATGAAATCACCGGCGCGGCCAGGGTGATGCGGGCCAAGGCAACCAGAGTGCATGCGCTTGCTGAGAGCGAGATTCTCGTGGATACCTGCGGTACCGGGGGCGACGCCTCCGGCACCTTCAATGTTTCCACCACCACAGCCTTTGTCGTGGCCGCAGCCGGGATTCCGGTGGCCAAGCACGGCAACCGTTCCGTCTCCAGTCATTGCGGCAGCGCCGATGTGCTGGAGGCCTTGGGCGTGGACCTGACCTTGAGTGCGGAGCAGATCGGCCAATGCATCCGGGAGGTCGGCATC
>JAZDIS010000304.1:0-3607 GCA_043804705.1 Pseudomonadota bacterium
CCGGGCCACGGCATATTCCTCCCGGGTGTCGCGGTTCACCCAGACGTTTTCGTACTGCACGCTGCTCCTGCCCGATCTGTCCCGCACCCACACCGGGATGGTCATCCTATCGGTCTGGGTCTGTATTCGGGTTCTGGAATATGTCCAGACCGTTGCTTCACCCTTGTCAGTGGTCCGGGTATACATCATGTCCGGCAGGCCCCAGGCAAGCCGGACCATTTCTTCGCTGAAACCGAGCTCTATCTGGCCGACCCGGATTTGCTGCTGGATTTCCGTGCTGAAGGAGTTGAATATTTCCAGGCTTGAGGCGATGCGGCGGTCCCTGAGCTGCTGGGCGGTCATGCAGGCGGATAGAGCACAAGCGGCCGTCAGAATGAGGAGCAATAGTTTTGTTTTTTTTATCATGACACCCCTCCAGTTGTTTTCAACCCCTACCCTTCCCCGCCGCTGATCAGGTACTTGAGATAGTGATAAAACGATAGTCCGGCAAAAATCACCAGCAGAATCAGGGAAAGCTTCACCGCCAGCCGTTGGTAGCTGTCCACCACCCCAGCCAACCCTGCCTTACCCCGCACCAGACCGGCCAGCGCTGCGCCGGCTCCGAAGAACGTGGCCGGGAGCAAGGCACCATACAGGGCGAAGCCGAAATAGTGATACTCCGGCTTGAGGATGCAGAACGGGCATTTGTGGTAGGGCATGGCATAGACATAGGATGAGACCACGGTGGTGATCACCACCAGGGAAAGGCCGAAAAACCAGAACCAGCCCATCGTATAGAGCCCCGCCAGCCAGCGCCGCCATTGCCGCAACAATCCCCAGCCCAAAATCATAAGTCCGAGAATGGAACCGGTAAAGGCCGCCAGCAAGCCCTGCTGCGAATAGCCGCTCAGCAGATTGGTCCCGCCGCCGGTGCTCTCGCCAAAGACCACCGCGCAGCAGGAGGTGATGATGTCCGGCTTGATCCCGGCGATATACAGGGTTTGCAGGCTGGCATCGAGCAGCAGCAGGGGGAGAAGCAGGAGCAGGGCCAGATACTTGATCCGCACCAGGGGATACTGCTCCGAGCGGATGTCCAGCTGGTGGATAAGAATCCAGAAGCCGTAGAAGAAGACCCCGACCAGCTTGACCAGCAGCGCGGGCATGCCGTAGGGGTTTGCCAGCAGGGCGCCGGTGGCGCACATGGCTCCGACGATGACCTGGCAGAACTGGTCGGCTGCCAGCACGAAGAGGATCAGGGTGACGATCTGGAAGCCCAGGCCGTAGGCGACCAGAGTGGAAGAGAGCCAGATCTCGTTTTCCAGCCGGATCTGCCGGTTGCTGTCGCTGCCGGGCTCCCAGAAACGCAGGACCCGCACCGCTGTTTTTGCGGCCACCGCGCCGAGCATCAGCACCACCAGGCTGCAGAGGCTTAAGGCCAGACTCCAGGGGTTAAGGAACATGGATTCTGCCGTCGGTGATGGTGACGGTCCGGTCGATGGCCGGATGCTCAAAGACCAGCGGGTCGTGGGAGGCGATGACAATGGTCTTGCCCGCCTCCTTGAGCTGCTGCATGATCTCCATGAACTCCCGGCTCAGGGTTGTGTCGAGATGGGCCGTGGGCTCGTCGGCCAGGATGATGGGCTGGTTGTTGATCAGCGCCCTGGCAATGGCGACCCGCTGCAGCTCGCCGCCGGAGATCTGCCCGGCCGGAAACTGGGCCCGGTGGCTGATGGCAAAGCGCTCCAAAAGCTGCTGAGCCCGGAGCTTGCGTTCCTTGGGCGCTACACCCAGGGGCAGCAGGGGCAGAGTGATGTTCTCCAGCACCGTCAGTTCGGGGAGGATATTGAAGCGCTGGAAGATAAAGCCGATGGTCTCCCGCCGGTGCAGGGTGAGGAACCGGTCCGGCAGCCGGGCCAGTTGCCGCTCGGCAATGGCGGCCCTGCCGCTGGTGGGCGGGAAGATGCAGCCGATGATGGCCAGCAGGGTGGACTTGCCCGAGCCGCTAGGCCCCTTGAGGCAGACCATGCTCCCCTGCTCCACCGTAAGGTCGATGCCGCTCAGGGCCCGCACCTCGTTGGCCCTGCCCTGATTGTAAATCTTGCTCACCCCGGAAAGTTCGATCAGCATCGCCTCAGCCTCCCAGCGCCGAATCGGCGGGAACCGTGGCGCTGCGCCAGGCCGGGATCACCGTGGCCGCCAGATAGGGAATCACGGTAAAGGCCAAAATCAACAGCATGTCCCCCGCCGCCAGCCTGGGGAGAAGATGCAGGTCCGGCCTGAGCACGGACCAGCCCATGAGCACCGGCCTGAAGAGCGAAGCGGCAAAATAGACCACATGGATGTAGGCTGCGGTCATCCCCACCATGCAGGCCAGCCCGGAAACAATCACCGACTCCCAGAAACGCACCGCGAGGATGTCGCTGGTTTCCCAGCCCAGCACCTTGAGGATGGCGATTTCCCGCCGTTCTTCCGGGGAAAGGCCGGAGGCCTTGTCCCAGGCCAGGATGACAAAGGCTGCCAGGGCCGCGAGCAGACAGATGGAGCCGAAACCGCTGCGCCAGCCGAAGACTACCTGATAGGTTTTCCGGATCTGCGGCCGGGTCAGCACCCGCACCGAAGGCAGGGCCTCGGAGATCTTTTTGGCAATGGTCTCGATCTCCTTGGGGTTGGCCACATACACGCAGAGGTCCGTGACCAGACCGGCGGGAATGGCGAAGAGATCGCGGGCGTCGGCAAGGGTCATGACGATGAGATCATTGGTCAGGATATCGGTGTCTTGCGAGAACTCGCCGCTGACCGTAAAGGGCTTCAGGGAAAGATCCGGCCGGAACAGGGAGAAGGTGGTGCGCCCGGCAAGGTCCAGGGCCTTGCTGATGGAATGGCCGACAACCACCCTGCCCTGCTCTTCAGGCCCCGGCCCCGGCATGGTGCCGCTGGCCAAGGCCGTATCGAGACGGCCGCCTTCCGGCATCTCCTCCACCGCCATGCCCATTACCGTGTAATTGGCCAAGCGGACCTCGTCGAAATAATAGCCCCAGATCCGGGGCACCACCCGACGGATGCCGAAGATTCCGGCAAGCCGCTCCCGGTAAGCCAGGGGGAAGGCTTCCTGCCGGCCGGCCGACATCTTTTGCAGGGTGATCTCCGGGGTATGGGCCAGCACCTTCCCGGCCTTGTCGGATAAAGCCTGGGTCACCATCTGGAAGGAGGCGAGCAGAAAGATAACCGCGGCAAAGACCAGCAAAACGCTGAGGCTTTTCAATCGTCGCCGCCACAGGGATGAGAGGGCATAATCGAGGATATTGAGCTGTTTTTCGAGGTTGACTCGGGCCATGGCGGTCAGCGGGAAGGCGGCAGCCAGAAGGTGCCGGAGGGAAAATGTTCGATGGCCCCTGGATGATCCATGAAGGGGGCCACGGGGTCACTCACCGCCGGATGCCGGGTGTAGCGGGCCTCTGTGGCCACGGCCAGATCGGTGAGCCCCAGGCCGCTGGTTGCCGCCTCCAGTTTGGCCAGGGTTGCGTTCTCGGTCTTGCGTCTGACCAGGCCATCCATAAACAGCACCCCGTCAAGGGCCAGCAGCAAAGAGAGGAGCAGGGCGAAAAACAGAGCGGGCCGCATCGGTTCA
>JAZDIS010000305.1:0-3673 GCA_043804705.1 Pseudomonadota bacterium
ACCAGGATTAGATCGAAAAAACGGTTTTTCCAGAACTCGCTCAGCGAAAGGCTGAGCCGGTTGTCCCTGCCCGCCAATCTGGCCGTGGTCCGGGTCGCCCATGTGAACGCGGTTTTCGTCACCGAAAACATCCTGCTCCCCATCAGGGAAGACCGGCTCTCCGCCCAGAAAGTCGCCTTTTTCAGCTCCCTGGCCAAGGCCTTTGGCGCGGCGACGGAGATCTACAGCATTCACCCCACGGACAGGCGCAGGCTGGCCGCCCTGGATACCCACACCGCCAGGATGCTGTTCCAGAAGATCAACACCCGCCTGAGCCACTATGCCAACACCCTTAAGCTCCTGGATATTCCCCTGACCATCAAACATGCCCTGACCGGCAGGGAGATTGACCAGATCCTCCACCATCTGGCCCGCCATGATTTCCAGCTCATGATCATCGGCGGCCGAAGGGGTTCCCCGTTTCCCGGATTTTTCCGGGAAAACCCCATGGAACGGCTCTTTTGGCACACGCCGGTCAACACCATCGCCTTCTACGCCAGGGAGAAAAGGTGATGCAGCTCTTCGCCCTCAACCAAAAGGAGCTCTTCCTCCGCCTGAAAACCTCGGAAAACGGCCTCTCCGCCGGACAGGTGGCGCGGCGGCTCGTGGAATTCGGCGCCAACGAACTGGCAACCGCGGCGAAGAAAAATTATCTCCTTGCCTATCTGATCCAGTACAGCCATTTTTTCGCCATTGTCCTGGAGGTGGCCGCCATCCTCTCCTTTGTCGCCGATCACTATGCGCCGGACGAGGGCAGCGATATCCTGGGCTATGCCATCCTCGCCGCGGTGATCATCAACGCCACCTTCACCTTCTGGCAGGAATACCGGGCGGACAAGGCCATGGAGGAGTTGCTCAAGCTGATGCCCAGCAAGGTTTCCCTGCGCCGGGAGGGAAAGATCGTTGCAAGCATGGCGCACGGGATAGTCCCCGGCGACATCATGCTTCTGGAAGAAGGCGACAAGGTCGCGGCGGACGGGATTCTCCTGGAGTCAACCTCGCTCTTTCTCAACCTCTCCTCCCTCAACGGCGAATCAGCCCCGGTGGCCCGGGATCTCCTGCCGGGCGAGGCAAAACGGGCGTTGGACGCCAAAAACATGGTCTTTGCCGGGACCACCGTTCTTTCCGGCAGCGGGGTCGCGGTGGCCAGCGCCACGGGCAATGCCACGGAGTTCGGCAAGATCGCCAGCCTCACCAAAAACGTGCGCAAGGCCATCACCCCCATGCAGCGGGAGATCATCCACATCACCCGCACCTTTACGATTATTGCCCTGGGCATGGGCTGCATCTTTTTCGCCCTTGGCCTGTTCTCCGGCAAGGGGATCATGACCGCCTCGATCTTCACCCTGGCCCTCATTGTCGCCAACGTGCCGGAAGGATTGCTGCCGACCATCAGCCTGTCGCTCTCCCTGGCCAGCCAGCGCATGGCCCGGCGCAATGCCCTGATCAAAAACCTCGACTCGGTGGAGACCCTGGGCAGCGTCACGGTCATCTGCACGGACAAAACCGGCACCCTGACCAAAAACGAGATGACCCTCAAGCTGCTCTGGCTTGCGGGCGGTGAGGAGATCAGTATCTCAGGGGAAGGGTACCGCGAGCCGGGCGAATTTTCTTTTGACCGGCAGAATGAAAGTACCGAGAAACGCCTCGTTGCCCTGCTCACCGCAGGCCTGCTCAACTGCCGGGCCAGCATCGACGAGGAGATCCTGCGCGGCGACCCCACCGAGCTGGCCATTGTCGCAGCCGCCAGCAAAAAGGGGATTACAACCCCGGAGATGAAAAAAGTGCAGGAAATCATCTTCACCAGCGAGCGCAAGATGATGTCCTCCGTGTATCAGGAGGGAGACTCAACCTGGCTCTTTGCCAAGGGCGCGGTGGAGACACTGCTCCCCAAATGCACAACCTTCCTGGGGAGTGACGGCACGGAACAACCCCTCGGCGAGGCGGACCGGCAGGCAGCCCTGACCCGGGCCGACACTTTCGAAGGCCAGGCCTTTCGCGTCCTGCTCATTGCGCGCGGGAAAAAAGCGGCGGAAGAGGACCTGACCCTGCTGGGGCTCATTGCCATTATGGATTTGCCGCGCCATGGCGTATCCGAAGCCGTGGCCTCCTGCAAAACCGCCGGTATCCGGACCATGATGATCACCGGCGACAATCCCCGTACCGCCGCAGCCATTGCCGGACAAATCGGCATGACCCACGACCGGGTTATCACCGGCCCGGAGCTGGAAGAGATGGGGGATGAGCAACTGGAAGAAATCCTGGGCAAGGAAACCGTCCTCTTTGCCCGCATGGCCAGCAGCCAAAAACTGCGCATCGCCACGGCCCTGCAAAACGCAGGCGAGGTGGTGGCCATGACCGGCGACGGGGTCAACGATGCGCCCGCCCTCAAAAAAGCGGACATCGGCATCGCCATGGGGATCTCCGGCTCCGAGGTCGCCAAGGACGCGGCGGACATGGTGCTGCTCGATGACAACTTCTCCTCCATCGTCATCGCCATCGAGGAAGGGAGGACCGTCTATTTCAACGTCAAGAAGTTCGTCACCTATGTGCTCGCCTCCAACGCGCCGGAGATCGTGCCCTACATCCTGCAGTTCTTCCTGAAAATCCCCCTGCCGCTCTCGGTGATCCAGATCCTCTCCATCGATCTCGGCACGGATATTCTCCCGGGCGTGGCCCTGGGCAGCGAAAGGCCGGAAAAAAACATCATGAACCGGCCGCCGGTGAGCAGGAAAGAAAAGATCCTCGATCGGGAAGTTTTTCTGCGGGGCTATCTTTTATTAGGCGTTATCGAGGCAATGGCGGCCATGGCCGCCTTTGTCTTCTTCCTGCAACGGCATGGCTGGCAATACGGGACCGTGGTTCTTGCCGATCCGTTGCTGCACCGGCAGGCCATGACCATGACCCTGCTGGGCGCCGTCACCTGCCAGATCTTTAACGGCTGGACCATGCGGAGCTGGGAATTTTCCGTCTTCAGCCTCGGGTTTTTCACCAACCGCCTGATGCTCTGGGCCATGGCGACCGAGCTCATCTGGGTCTGGGCTCTTCTCAATGTGGCCCCGGTACAAAAGGTATTCAACACCGCCCATGTACCGCTCTCTGACCTCTGGATCTTGCTGCCCTTTCCGGTACTCCTTCTCCTGAGCCATGAAGGGTACAAATGGCTGCGCCGCCGCGGGAACAGCCAGGGAACCGCCCTGCCGGATGGCGGTTGAGCATGGCTCAAAGGCCTCTGCTCTCAGGCCTTGCCCATTTTTTCCTTCGTAACCTTTTGGAAACATGCTACCATTGCCGAGATACCATAAACAGCTTGTCGTCCGCCCATGCATTTCCCAACCAATCGCAACGGAGCGCACACCTTGAGCACCATCGTCATCGAAATCAGCAAGGGAAAAAAAGTGGCCCCGTTCGCTTGAACAGCAGCCCCGCAATAGGTATGGGTAAATTTCATGACCAGGGTGTTTCTTGCTGGTGCCCGGATTTCTGTAAAGACCCCCAGCTTGGATTCCCGGGCAGCAAGAAAATCGAGATCAGCTTTAAGGAACACGCCAAGGTAGGCATCCCGGTCACGCTTTTTTCTCTGCTCGTTCTGATTTTGCTGCTATATTGAGGAGCCGGGCCAAAATAACCGCGG
>JAZDIS010000306.1:0-5436 GCA_043804705.1 Pseudomonadota bacterium
CAAAAAAACCATCCTCACCCTGCTTGCCACCCCGGACATCGACCGGATCCTCGCGGAGCTGGCAACGCACCCGCCCGAAGCGCTGCTCAACGCCCTGTTTTCCGGAATCTGCCACGCGGACCAACACACCCGCTGGCACGCAATCACCGCCATGGGGAGTACAGTGACCCGCCTCGCCGACCAGGACATGGAAGCGGCCCGAGTGGTCATGCGCCGCTTCATGTGGAGCCTCAACGACGAATCCGGCGGCATCGGCTGGGGCGCGCCCGAGGCCATGGCCGAGTGTCTTGCTTCCCATGCCGGGCTCGCCGGGGAATACACCAAGATCCTGGTCTCCTTCATGCGGGAGGACGGATTTTATCTCGAACTCCCCTCCCTCCAGCGCGGCCTCATGTGGGGAATCGGCCGGTTGGCCCAGGTTCGCCCGCAACTGCTCCGCGCCTGGCAGGCCCCACTCTACCTTCTGCCCTACCTCGACTCGGAAGACCTCATGGTCCGGGCTCTGGCCGCCCGTGCCTTGGGACAGCTCAGGGTTGTCGAGGCGGCGGCAAAAATCAACCAATGGTCCGGCGACACCACGGAATTTACCCTGTATGCCGGTCTCCGCCTGACCACGGTCACCGCCGGCCAACTTGCCCGCGAAGCTCTTGCCGCCCTTCTTCCGGCTGCGCCCTGACCCGTCGCCTCATTGTTCAACCACACGAATTGCTCCCGCTATTGTCATTTTTTTCTTGACAGAGGACAACATGTGTCGCTATATAAGACTAAAAATATCTTATATCTCCTTGTTAACTTTTGGACAGAGCCCATGAGACTTACCCGCGCCGGAGAATATGGAATACGCTGCGTTCTGCACCTTGCCCGCCATGGCAAGGGAGTGCTGATCAGCAGAAAGGAAATCGCAGCGCGCACCGATGTGCCGGCGCACTTTCTGGCAAAGATCGCCCAACAACTGGCCAGGGCGGGAATCATTGAAATCCTGCAGGGAGCAAACGGCGGTTACCGCCTGCTGGCCGATCCGTCGGAGATCACCCTGCTGACGGTCATCGAAGCCATCATCGGTGAAATATCCCTCAACGATTGCGTGGCTCGGCCCAACTCCTGCCGGAACAGCACCAGCTGTTCCGTGCACCGGGTTTGGAACAAGGCCAACCAGCAGCTCCGGGCAACCCTGCAAGAGGTGGATTTTGCCACCCTGGACGCGGAAGAGGCCTGCTGTCTGACACCTTTTCCCGTGGCCGGCGGGCACAACCGGGCCAACGGAAAGAAATAATTTGACGGGACAAATGTCCGCCATGATACAACAGAGAAACGGGATCGTTTTTGTCCGTTGAGGGGAACGCGCATGACCGCACTGCCGAAACAGCTATATTGTTTCTATCGAGACGGCTTCCGCTCCATGGTGGTGGGGAAAACCCTGTGGAAAATCATCGCCATAAAACTGTTCATCATGCTTGCCGTTCTCAAGCTGTTTTTCTTCCCAAACTATCTTGCCACCAATTTCAACACCGAACGCGACCGGGCCGAACATGTTCTGGAAAACCTTACCAGAACACCATCGTCCCGTTGATCCCTGCAGTTCTTTATTGGTTTTTTTAGGCCGCATCTCATTAATCATGGCGGGAGCCCGCTCCTGCCACCAGCACGCACAAGGAGGGTATCGTGGGAGACCAACTTCTAACCACGGTGGACTGGGCCAGGGCGCAATTCGCCCTGACCGCCATGTATCACTGGATTTTTGTACCGTTGACCCTGGGGCTGTCCTTTCTCCTCGCCTTTTTTGAGACCATCTACGTCAGAACAGGCAATGAGGAATGGAAAAAACTGACCAAATTCTGGATGACCCTCTTTGGCATCAATTTCGCCATCGGGATAGCCACCGGCATCATCCTGGAGTTCCAGTTCGGCACCAACTGGTCCAATTACTCGTGGATGGTGGGAGACATCTTTGGCGCGCCTCTGGCCATCGAGGGAATCTTCGCCTTCTTCATCGAGGCCACCTTCTTTGCCGTGATGTTCTTCGGCTGGCAGAGGGCTTCCAAGGGCTTCCATCTTTTTTCCACCTGGATGGTGGCAGTGGGCTCCAACCTCTCGGCGGTCTGGATTCTCGTAGCCAACGGCTGGATGCAGTTTCCCACCGGCATGGCCTTCAATCCCGACAAGGCCCGCTTTGAAATGCAAAATTTCTGGGAGGTCGCCCTGTCTCCGGTGGCGGTGCACAAGTTCACCCATGCCACCAGCTCCGCCTTTCTGCTTGCCTCCCTCTTTGTCGTGGGCATTTCCGCCCTCTTTCTCTTACAGGAAAGGCATCAGAAAATGGCCAAGCGCAGCATGGTGGTCGCCGCGGTCTTCGGCTGCATCGCCTCCATCTTTGTCGCCATTACCGGTGACGAAGCCGCCTTCAGCGTTGCCCAGAGACAGCCCATGAAACTGGCGGCCATGGAAGGCTTGTACGTGGGAGAGGAAAAGGCTTCCATCGTCGCCATGGGCATCATCAACGCCGGCAAGAAGCCGGGCGATGACCAGCCCGCCTTCTACCAGGAGGTGAAAATTCCCGGCCTGCTTTCGCTCTTGGCCAACCGCGACCCCAACAGCTTTGTGCCGGGGATCAACGATCTGGTCTTCGGCAATGCCGAGCGCAATATTGCCGGCGCCGAACAGCGCATGGTTACCGGGAAGATCGCCCTGTCCGAACTGGCCCGCTACAAGTACGCCAAGGAAAAAGGGGATGAAGCGGAAGCAGCCGCAGCCCTGGCCATATTTGATCAACACAAGGGAGATCTCGGCTACGGCTACCTGAGCAGCCCAAGCGAGGCCGCGCCGCCGGTGGCCACCACCTTCTACAGCTTTCATATCATGGTGGTGCTGGGCACCCTGTTTCCGGTGATCTTCCTGCTGGTTCTCTACTTCGCCTTCAAGGGCACCCTGGAGTACCAGCGCTGGTTGAACCTGGCCTGCTTCTTTTCCATCTTTTTGGGCTATGTGGCGCAACAGGCAGGCTGGGTCGTGGCCGAGGTAGGCCGCCAACCCTGGGCCATTCAGGGCCTGCTGCCGGTGGGCGTGGCCAGCACCAACATTGCCGTAAGCAACGTGCAGACCACCTTTTTCATCTTCCTGACCCTGTTCAGCGCCCTGTTGCTGGCGGAGATTCGCATTATGATGAAGCAAATCAAGATCGGACCGGAGGCATAAGACCATGATAGGAAACCTGGATCATTCAATTCTGCAGCAGCTCTGGTGGCTGATCGCCTCCGTGGTCGGGTCGCTCTTTCTCTTCCTGACCTTTGTTCAGGGCGGCCAGACCCTGATCTTTACCCTGGCCGGCAGCGAAGAGGAAAAATCCCTGATCATCAACGCTATGGGCCGCAAGTGGGAACTCACCTTCACCACCCTGGTTCTCTTCGGCGGCGCCCTGTTCGCGGCCTTCCCGCTTTTTTACGCCACCAGCTTCGGCGGGGCCTACTGGGTGTGGATGCTCATCCTCTTCACCTTTATCCTCCAGGCGGTGAGCTACGAATACCGCAAGAAACCCGACAATGTTCTCGGCGCCCGAACCTATGAAATCTTCATGTTCATCAACGGCAGCGTCGGACTCCTCCTGATCGGCGCGGCGGTGGGTACCTTTTTCACCGGCTCCCGTTTCAGCCTGAACCTTTACAATGCCGTGACCTGGCATACCCCGTACCATGGGCTGGAAGCGGCGCTCAATCCGTTCAACCTTGCCTTTGGCCTGTTTCTGGTCTTCCTGGCCAGAATCCTGGGCGCCATGTACATCGTCAACCACGTTGCCCATGAGCCCCTGATCAAAAAAGCCCGCAAGGCGACCTGGATCAACCTGCTCTGGGCCCTGCCCTTCCTGCTCACCATCCTTATCAGTCTGGTGACCATGAACGGCTTTGCCGTTGATCCGGCCACCGGAGAAATTTTCATGGAGAAGGGCAAATACCTCAACAATCTGCTGGGGATGCCCGCAGTGCTTGCCCTGCTCCTGGGGGGGTTGGGCTCCGTGATCTACGGCGTGGCCACCACCGGCTTTCTGGGCAAGAACAACGGCATCTGGTTCGGCGGCATCGGCACCGTGCTGGTGGGGCTGGCGATTTTTTCCCTGGCCGGCTACCACAACACCGCCTTTTACCCGTCCATAAGCGACCTGCAATCGAGTCTCACCATCCATAAGGCCTCAAGCAGCAAGTACACCCTCACGGTCATGAGCTATGTGGCCTTGGCGGTGCCCTTTGTCTTGGCCTATGTCGCCTACGTCTGGAAGCTGATGGATGCGAAGAAGCTGACCCTGACCGAACTTGCGGGCGAAGATGCCAAGGACATGTATTAAGCGCAAAAAAAGGAGGAAATTATGAATACCATTCTGCTCGTTAGCTGGCTGCTGGTGCTGGTTGTCTCGTACCAGGGCGCCATCGTTGTGCTCAAGAAAACCGATCTGCTGTAAGCCGCAGCGATCCAAGCCAGTCCAGGCCGGCGCGGGAGATTTCCCGCGCCGGCCATCTTGTTTGAAAAACAAACATCTTGACAATCAAGCTATATTCCTATACCCTTCCCTCTCTTTTCCCTTGCCTTGCCGCCGATCCGGGACCAAACCCGAAGCGTCCCGGGGCAACACATTTTTGAAGAGAGAGGCCCCCGATGCACACCCACTCCCTTGACGCCTGGCAGCACCCCCACGATTTCGCCGTGATCCAGGAGCATGGCGAGAGGCGGACCCGGCAGGTGCTGATCATCACCGCCCTCACCATGCTCTTCGAGATTGCTGCCGGCATGGCCTACGGCTCCATGGCCTTGCTCGCCGACGGCTGGCACATGGGCACCCATGTCGCCGCCTTCCTGATCACGATCTTCGCCTACCGTTTTGCCAAAAAGCATGCAAACAACACGGCTTTTGCCTTTGGCACCGGCAAGGTCAGCGTTCTGGGCGGCTTTGCCAGCGCCATTGTCCTGATCGTCGTCGCCCTGATCATGTTCATCGAGTCGGGCCGGCGCCTCCTGACCCCGCAGCCGATCCATTTCAACGAGGCCATCGGCGTGGCAGTCCTGGGTCTGCTGGTCAATATTGCCTGCGCCTTTCTCCTGCAAGGCCACCATGACCACGACCATGGTCACGACGAAAATGGCCATCATCACCACCACGACCACAACCTCAAGTCCGCCTACCTGCATGTGCTGGCCGACGCCCTGACCTCGGTTCTGGCCATCGGCGCTCTGCTCTTCGGCAAATATCTCGGCTGGAACTGGCTCGATCCCCTGATGGGCATCGTCGGCGCCCTGGTTATCTCCCGCTGGGCCTACGCTCTGGTACGGGAAACCGGCTCCATCCTGTTGGACGGCAGCCTCAGCGCCAAGGAACTTGCTGCCATCAAGGAAAAAATCGAGGGGACGCTGGACACCCGGATTGCGGACATGCATGTCTGGAAGGTCGGCCCG
>JAZDIS010000307.1:0-4657 GCA_043804705.1 Pseudomonadota bacterium
TCGGAGCGTTGAGCAGGCCGAAGTCCGTTGCCAGCACGGCGGGACCGTGCAGTTCCAGAATATGCACTATGTTGAAAATACTGCCGGAAACATGGTTGTTATGAACCGGAATGCGGCAGTGTCCATCATCGGTTCCCAGGGCCGCGAACGGGAGCGCTATCAGATAAACTATGGCGCCCAGATCTTTGTTAAGGAAGGGTCTGAAATCGAGCCTGATACCCTGATCGCGAATTGGGATCCCTATACCATTCCCATCGTCAGCGAGATCGGCGGTGTGGTCAAATTCGGAGACATCCTGGAGGGTGTCACCATGCAGGAGCGTGTTGACCCAGTTACCGGGAAATCAAGCCATGTCATCGTGCCTTCCCGCTCAGGGCAGCATAACCCGCGTATTACCCTGAAGGACGAGACCGGGAAGACGGCAAAGCTGCCGAAAACAGGTTCTCCGGCTCGATATTCCCTGCCGGTTGGCGCCCTGATTGCGGTTGCGGAAGACACCGTCATTGAACCGGGAACCGTGCTTGGTAAGATTCCGCGGGAAACCACGAAAACAAAGGATATTACCGGCGGTCTCCCCAGGATTGCCGAGCTCTTTGAGGTTCGCAAGCCGAAGGAGTATGCGGTTATTACCGAGATTGACGGCCAGGTAAGCCTTGGCAAGGATCTCAAGGGCAAGAAACGGGTGGTGATTACCCCGGAAGTGGGTGAAGCCAAGGAATATCTTATCCCCAAAGGTAAGCATGTCAGCGTACACGAGGGGGATTATGTCAAGGCCGGTGAGGCGTTGATGGACGGCTCTCCTGACCCGAATGACATCCTCCGGGTTATGGGTGTCAAGGAGCTGGCCAAGTTCCTGGTGAATGAAATCCAGGAGGTGTACCGACTGCAGGGTGTAAAGATCAACGACAAACATATTGAGGTAATAGTCCGCCAGATGCTGCGTCGGGTCCAGATTACCGGGGTGGGTGATTCCACCTTTATGCTGGGTGAGCATGTCGAGTGGTGGCGTTTTAAAGAAGAGAACGAGAAAATTCTCCGGGAAGATGGTCGCCCGGCAACAGCGGAACCGTTGCTTCTTGGGGTGACCAAAGCCTCGCTCAGCACGGACAGCTTTATTTCCGCGGCTTCCTTTCAGGAAACCACCAAGGTCTTGACCAACGCGGCCATGGCCGGGAAAATCGATACCTTGAGGGGGCTGAAAGAGAACGTGATCATGGGCCGTTTGGTTCCTGCCGGCACAGGCTTTGATGAGTATGCGATCGGCGAGGACAATTAATATATATTTGCCTTGACAAGCATTCGCCATTCGAGTAAATATGCCGTTTTCCAATGCCTCGGACTGAGTTGTCCGGCAGCGGGAGATGCTACTAACTAATATCAGTAATAGGGGAGTCGATTTCAATGCCAACCATTAACCAGCTGGTGCGGCACGGACGGAAAAGCAAGATTAGTAAGACCAATACGCCTGCGCTGAAAGGTTCTCCGCAGAAGCGTGGTGTTTGCGTCCGTGTGTATACCACTACCCCCAAGAAGCCAAACTCGGCCTTGAGAAAGGTTGCCAGGGTGCGGCTGACCAACGGGATTGAGGTTACCTCTTACATCCCGGGTATTGGCCATAATCTTCAGGAGCATTCTGTTGTCCTGATTCGCGGTGGCAGGGTGAAGGATCTTCCCGGTGTCCGCTACCATATTATTCGCGGCACCTTGGATACGCTTGGCGTTGCTAACCGTAAGCAGGGTCGTTCCAAGTACGGAGCCAAGCGGCCGAAATAAGCGGTTTGCCTACTGCGTGAGAAGGAGTTTTTGAGATGCCTAGAAAAAGACTTGTAGCAAGGCGCGGGATTGAGCCGGATCCGCGTTTTAATAGTGTGCTGGTTTCGAAGTTTGTTAATGCTCTGATGGAGTGTGGCAAAAAGAGTATCGCCCGCGGTATTTTTTACGGAGCCATGGATATGATCGAGAGCCGCATTACTGAGGCCGATCCTATTGTGGTGTTTGAAAAAGCCATGGAAAAAGTGCGGCCCCGGCTTGAGGTGAAATCCCGTCGAGTGGGTGGTGCTACTTATCAGGTGCCGGTTGAGGTTCGTCCTGAGCGGAGAAACGCCTTGGCAATTCGCTGGTTGGTTAACTTTGCCCAGAAAAGACCTGGGAAAACCATGGCTGACAAGCTGGCGGGCGAACTTGCCGATGCCTACAATAACCGAGGCGCCGCTGTAAAAAAACGCGAGGATACGCACCGCATGGCCGATGCCAATAAGGCATTTGCCCATTACCGTTGGTAATTATTGGGCGCTTGGTTTTCCTTGGTTGACAAAACGACGAGGAGGAGGTATTAACACCAATCCTTAGTCGGACGGGCTGGGTTTAAACAGTCTGTAAAATAAGTGACCAGGGGTAAAAGTGTGGCTGTGAAAGATTCGCTGCGGTACCTGCGCAATATAGGCATCATGGCCCATATCGACGCAGGTAAGACAACAACAACGGAACGTATTCTTTATTATACGGGGCGTTCGCATAGGATGGGTGAGGTTCATGATGGCAATGCCGTTATGGACTGGATGGAGCAGGAGCAGGAGCGCGGCATTACCATTACGTCGGCTGCCACAACCTGTGAGTGGAAAGACCACACCATTAATATAATAGATACACCGGGGCATGTTGATTTTACCGTTGAGGTGGAACGGTGTCTCAGGGTTTTGGATGGGGTCATCGCGATTTTTTGTGCGGTGGGAGGGGTTGAACCTCAGTCTGAAACTGTATGGCGGCAGGCGGATCATTACAAGATTCCCAGGGTTGCCTACATAAACAAGATGGACCGGCTCGGCGCAGATTTTCAGCGTTGCGTTGAGATGCTTAAGGAGAGATTGGGGGCAAATCCTTTGCCTCTCCAGCTTCCGGTCGGAAAAGAAGAGACATTTAGGGGCATCATTGATCTCGTCGAAGAGAAGATGATGCGCTTTGATGAAGATACAAAGGGATTCAAGGTTGAGTACGAGCCTGTCCCCGATGAATTCAAAAAAGAATCAACGGCCGCACGGATGGCCCTTATCGAGAAGTTGGCCGACTTCGATGATTGGGTCATGGAAAAATTTCTGAATGAGCAAGTTGTGACGGTTGATGAGATCAACCGGGCAATCAGGGCTGCAACGTTGAACCTTGATGTCGTGCCTGTCCTGTGTGGCAGCTCCTTTAAAAACAAAGGGGTGCAGCCACTGTTGGACGCAGTAGTCGCCTATCTGCCTTCGCCTCTTGATGCGCCTCCGGTGCAGGGGGTCAATGCAGATGGTGGGTTGGAAACGAGAAAGGCAAGCGACGACGAGAATCTGTCAGCCCTTGTTTTCAAACTGACATCCGATCCTTTTGTGGATATCCTTGCGTATGTGCGCGTTTATTCCGGCGTAATAAAAGTCGGGGATAGGGTGTATAACCCGGGGAAGAAAAAAAAGGAAAAGATTGGCCGAATTGTCAAGATGCACGCCAACAAAAGGGAAGAAGTTGGCGTGCTGAAGGCCGGTGATATTGGAGCAGTGGTTGGGTTACGCTTTTCCATCACCGGGGATTCGCTCTGTGAGTCGGGAGACACCTTTACTCTCGATACTATGGATTTTCCCGAGCCGGTTATCAGTGTTGCCATTGAGCCCAAAGGGAAGGTGGACGAAGAAAAGTTGAGGGACAGTCTGGCGAAGATTGCCTTGGAAGATCCCTCCTTTACGGTGTCCATCGATCCTGATTCGGGCCAGACCCTTATTGCGGGGATGGGCGAGCTTCATCTTGAAATTATTGTTGACCGGCTTATCCGGGAGTTTAAGGTCGGGGCCAATATCGGCAAGCCACAGGTTGCATATAAAGAAACTGTAACCAGCTTGGGCAGAGCGGAAGGGAAATTTGAGCATCCCACTACCGCTGGAAAAGGCCAGTATGGGCATGTCTGCTTGCAGATCGAGCCCCTTGAGCGCGGCGAAGGTTTCCGGTTTGAAAGTTGTATTGCCGAGGACGTAATCCCCCCGGCAATTATTCCGGCCATTGAAAAGGCGGTACACGATAGCTTGGATGCCGGAACCTTGATCGGCTTTCCGATTGTTGACCTGAAAGTCAGTTTGGTTGATGGTTCCTACCGAGATGAGGACTCAACCGAACAAGCTTTTGGGGTGGCGGCTGCCATGGCTTTCCGGAAGGCAGTTTCGGAGGCGGATCCGGTTTTATTGGAGCCGGTTATGGACGTAGAAATAATCTTGCCTGAGTCCTATCTCGGCGAGGTGATTTCAGATCTTACTGCCAAGCGGGCCAAAATACACGGGATGCAAAGCCGGGACGGTGCGAGGCAGGCGGTGAAAGCGCAGGTGCCTTTGGCTGAGATGTTTGGCTACTCAACTGATTTACGTTCCGCCACTCAGGGGCGGGCAAATTTTACCATGCAATTTGCCGCATATGACAGGGTGCCGGACCATATAAGTGGAAAGATAATTAAGCGGATTCGAGGCCTTTAAGTCGAGAGACGCAAGCAAAGAAAAGAGGAAAAGACATGGCAAAAGAGAAATTTGAACGCAAGAAACCGCATGTGAATATTGGGACGATCGGCCACATCGACCATGGCAAGACCACCCTGACTGCGGCTATTACCAGGGTGTTGTCCACCAAGGGTTTCGCCAAGGCGACC
>JAZDIS010000308.1:0-6437 GCA_043804705.1 Pseudomonadota bacterium
CACCAATGAATTCAAGCTGATGAAGAAAGAGTGCGTCTTCCTCGATTGTGCCCGGGGTGGGGTGGTTGATGAGGAGGCGCTGTACAATGCCCTTAAGGATGGGGAAATTCGCGGCGCCGGGTTGGATGTCTTCGAGGTGGAGCCCACCACCAAGGAAAACTGCAAGCTGTTGAGCCTGGATAATTTTGTCTGCACCCCGCATCTGGGCGCTTCCACGGCAGAGGCCCAGGAAAATGTCGCCGTGGCCATCGCCGAACAGATCGCGGATTATCTGCTCCGCGGCACCATCACCAATGCGGTCAACGTGCCTTCCGTAAGCGCGGATGTCCTCTCCCAGGTCGGCCCGTATATCACCCTGGCCGAGATGCTCGGCTCCTTCCACATGCAGATCGCCAAGGGCGGGGTGGAGGAAGTCAATATCGAGTACTGCGGCGACCTCTCCGAGTTGATCACCAGCCCGATCACCGTTGCCTTTCTGAAGGGCTTGTTTACCCCGATCCTGAAAGACGCGGTCAATTACGTCAATGCGCCGATCATCGCCCAGGAGCGGGGCATTCGGGTGGTTGAGGCAAAAACCAGTAAGAGCGACGATTTCCTCAATCTGGTCACCATCCGGGTCAAAACCACCGAGGGCGAAAATGTCCTGGCCGGGACGGTGTTCGGCAAGAATGAACCGCGTCTGGTACGCCTCAACGGTTTCCGCATGGAAGCCCTGCCTGCCGGGCCCATGCTTTTTGTGCAAAACAACGATGTCCCCGGGGTGATCGGCCTGCTCGGCACCACCCTGGGCAGCGAAGGGGTGAATATTGCCAGAATGACCGTCGGCAAGCAGCGGGAAGGGGATCTCAACCTCAATGTGATCCTGCTCAACACCGATGTCTTGCTGCCCAAGACCGTGCTGGATAAGGTTCGTTCTCTGCCGAACATCCATGCCGCCATGGTTCTTGAGCTGCCTGAGTTGCTGAGCGCCTAGCGGCCTTGGCTTCTTTCTTGCCCATTGGGGACAGTCCATGACCGAAAACGAGAAAAAAGACACAGGGTGTTGCCCGGCGGGATATATCCGGAAAGGCGGTAATTGCGTGCTGCCGGAGGTAACCTTTACCACCTTGATCATGTCGTTGAATTCTTCGGCGCTCTATCATCTGGGTGAGATTCAGGATCCGGAAACCGGGCAGACCGGCAGGGATCTTGTTTTGGCCAAACATACCATCGACACCTTGCAGCTGCTGAAGGACAAAACCAAAGGGAACTTGATCGACAAGGAGGAGGGGCTTCTCGGTCATGTGCTTGCCGACCTGAAGTTGCGGTATGTGAAGGCCAGCAGCTAATTTTTTTTGCTCACCCGAATAATCAAGATCGCCTGGTTTTCAATCTGCTGAAATCAGGCGATTTTCTTTTGTGCCCTCGGACACGGGGGGGGACAACCATTTGCTGGACAAAGATATCGGTAGCCCGATGGAACTTATCTGCGAGGCGCCTGAAAAAATAAATCTCTATCTTGCCATCAGGGGCAAACGACCGGATGGGTATCACGACCTTGAAACCAGGATGGTCAAGATCACCCTTGCCGACCGGTTGCGTCTGACAAGGCGTGATTCCGGCATCACGGTGCTTTGTCCGGAAAGCGAACTGCCCACAGGGGAGGGCAATCTTGTCTATCGGGCCGCCAAAAGTTTTTTGGCGAAGCTGGGCACAGGCGGGGGCGTTGATATTATCCTTGAAAAAAAAGTGCCCATTGCCGCGGGGTTGGGCGGGGGGAGCAGCGATGCCGCCGCCGTATTGCGGGGGCTGAACACCCTGTATGGCCTCCCGTTCTCCGTTGGGCAGCTTGTCGATCTGGCCCGCCCCTTGGGGGCAGACGTGCCTTTTTTTGTGGATGACTGTGTCGCTGCCTGGGCCACCGGGATCGGCGACGAGATTCAGGCCGAGGCTGTTTCCCCTGCCGGTTGGATCGTTTTGGTAAACCCTGGATTTCCCGTGTCCACCAAGTGGGTGTATGAGAATTTTACGTTGACAACGGATGGCAATCCATATATCTTAGGCCGCGACTTCGTGCATGGTAATGATGCATGTGCCGGGCCGGGGAATCTTCCTTTATATAACGAGTTAGAGGCCGTGACCATCCGAAAATATCCGGAGCTCGGCCGCATCAAAGATGCGCTTCTGGCTGATGGTGCCCACGGGGCACTGATGTCCGGCAGCGGCCCCACAGTGTTTGGTCTTTTTGAGGACGAGGCGCAGGCGCAAAAGAGTGTTGCTCTATTCGCCCAGCGGTTCCCCCGGAATGTCTTTCTTGCCCGACCACTGAGCACATAGGCAAAGCTTTAAGGCATTGGGGCGTCGTCAAGCGGTAAGACATCAGCCTTTGACGCTGACATTCGCAGGTTCGAATCCTGCCGCCCCAGCCATTTCATATCCATTGGCGCGCAAGGCTTGCGGCGGCAATTTGAAGCGGCAAGAAATACGATAACCCGAACTGCAGGCAACAGCATGAAAGATATGAAGGTCTTTGCCGGTAACGCCAACCCAGCCCTGGCTGGGGATATCTGTACCTATCTCGGGGTGCCCCTGTCCAAGGCGGAAGTTCGCCGGTTCAGCGATGGGGAAATCTTTGTCGAGATCGGCGAAAACGTTCGCGGCCGTGATGTGTTTATCATCCAGCCGACCTGTCCGCCCGTGAATGATCATCTCATGGAGCTGGTGATCATGGTTGACGCCTTGCGGCGCGCCTCTGCCCGGCGGATCACCGCGGTTCTTCCCTATTATGGCTATGCCAGGCAGGATCGCAAGGTTGCGCCCAGGGTTCCCATTACCGCCAAGGTTGTTGCCGAGATGATGATGGTTGTCGGAGTGCGGCGGGTTCTGACCATGGATCTCCATGCCGGACAGATTCAGGGCTTTTTTAACATCCCGGTGGACAACCTGTTTGCTGCCCCGGTTTTGCTTGATTTCATCTCGCAGGAATTACGGAATGACGTGGTGATGGTTTCCCCTGATGCAGGCGGAGTGGAGCGGACCCGCGCCTTTGCCAAACGGTTGAATGCCAGTCTGGCCATTGTTGACAAACGGCGGGACCGGGCCAACGAATGCAAGGCGATGAACGTCATCGGCGATGTTGCCGGAAAGACCGCGATTATGTTGGACGATATGGTTGATACCGCGGGCACCCTGTGCGCGGGGGCCGATGCCCTCATGGAAGCGGGCGCCAAGGAAGTGTATGCCTGTTGTTCCCATGGGGTTCTTTCCGGGCCGGCCATTGAACGGCTGGAAAAGTCGAAGATTACAACCCTGGTCATTACCGACAGTATTCCCCTCAGCGATGCCGCCCGGAATTGCACGAAAATCAAGGTGCTTTCCGTCTGCAAGCTGCTGGGGGAGGCGGTAAAGCGAATTCATAGTGAGGATTCTGTCAGTTCATTATTCGTGTAGTGAGTAAGACAGAGATATCTATACAACCGGAGGCCACTGTCCGTGATGGTGGCCGTTGCTGGTTTTTTGTTATGAGAATCGGTACATGAGGAGGTCAGTTCAATGTTACAAATCGAAATGACGGCGCGAGTCCGTAAAACTGTTGGTAAAGGTGCGGCAAGGACAATGCGCAGGGCGGGGAATACCCCTGCTGTTATTTATGGTCCGCTGGGAGCCCCTATTTCCCTGGAGTGCAACACCAAGGATCTCACCCAAGGCTTGCTCTCGATCCATAGAAAGAATGCCTTCATCAATCTGGAGATTGATGAAGACGGCAAGAAATCGGTCCGCCACGTTATTACCCGGGAGATTCAAACGGATCCGATTCAGGACACCGTTTTGCATGCCGATTTCTATGAAGTCTCCCTTGATAAGCCCATGGTCTTTCAGGTGCCGCTCAAGTATGTCGGCAAGGCCAAGGGCGTTGATTTGGGCGGCGATATGACCATCGCCAAGAACAAGGTTGCTGTATCGGGCAAGCTGCTTGATATTCCTGATCTCATTGAAATTGATGTTACTCCCCTTGACCGGGGTACAGCCTTGACCTGCAAGGACCTGGGTCTCTCCGCCGGCGTAAGTCTCGTGACCGACCCGGATACTGTCTGTGTTTCTATCTCCGGCGCGGCAGAGTAAAACGCCTGGAATAGTATTTTTCCAATACTGCGTGGTTAAAGCCGAAGAAGGGAGCTTCCTTTTTTCGGCTTTTTCTTTTTCTGGGCCAGGCAGGGGCGGCAGACGTTTTGTGATAGTGTGATCGCGGAGAGGGAAATATCGTGTACGTTGTGGTTGGCTTGGGAAATCCTGGGAAAGAGTATGCTGCTACCCGGCATAATATCGGGTTTGTTTTTCTTGATTATCTGGCGGACAAATACCGTTTCACTTTCAAGGGAACAAAATGGCAGGCGGAAACGGCAAAAGATCTGTCTTGGGGGTATCCCGTTCTTTTCGTCAAACCGCAGACTTATATGAACAGAAGCGGTGTCGCGGTAAGGGCGATTGTCGATTTTTATCAGGTTGAGACCAGCAGGATCATCGTGATTCATGATGATCTTGATCTTCCCTTGGGGCGCACCAAAATCATGACAAACCGAGGAGCAGGGGGGCATAACGGAATCCGTTCCCTGATTGAGCATCTTGGCGGCAATGATTTCGTGCGGGTCCGGGTTGGGATCGGGCGTCCGGACACCACAGGGAAGGTGAGCGATTTTGTGCTGTCCCGTTTCGGGCAAGAGGAAGCGGAGATGGTCCTCGAAGAATTTCACCGCATTGAGACGGGAGTGCGTCTGATCACGGAAGAAGGGTTGTCCGTGGCCATGAACCGGATCAATTCGGATCATGTGTAGGCTAATACCTTGTAATATCATGTTTTTTTAAGTTTGGATTGATAATCCTGTGATGTGTGGTATAGTGCCCTCTAATCTTCATTTCTTCGTTGGTGTTGGAGCGCTTCCTTGTAGAAAAAGGAACAGGGCGTTCCCTCGTTGACGAAAGGGAGGCACGCGTGTTTAACGTTGGTGATATGGCAGTATATCCGGCCCATGGCGTTGGCAAAATAGAATCCATCGAGCAGCGGCAAGTCGGGGACAAGAAACAATCCTTTTATGTGATGAAGATTCTTGATTCAAGCATGGTTATCATGATTCCAACGACCAGCTGCCAAAATGTGGGCCTGAGAAATATCATCAGCTCCCAGGATGTGAGCAAAATCTACGACATCCTGAATGAAAGGGGTATGGCAATCGTCTCCCAGCCTTGGAACCAGCGGTATCGGGAATATATGGAAAAGATCAAGACCGGTTCGGTCTACGAGATTGCTTCGGTGCTTCGTGATCTTTTTCTCTTGCGGGTGGACAAGGATCTTTCTTTTGGCGAACGCAAGATGATGGACACCGCCAAAAGCCTTCTGGTGAAAGAAATTGCCTTGGCCAACGAATTTAGCGAAACCGAGACCCAGGTGGAAAAAAACATCGAGCAGATTTTCTCCTGATCCTGGTCAACTGGCCGATGGTGTTCTCTTGTGACTTTTCTCAGTACATTTTCGCCTGTGCTATCATCCGGTAGCATGGGCGTTTTTTTTGGGGCACTAAAATTTTTTCCTCCGCAGTCTTGTATGACGCTATTTTTTTCTCCCACGTGAGCCTATGAGCCAGAATAGCTTTTTTATACCCAAAGGGCGTCTCCTTTGAGCAGGCAAGCTGCTCAACTTAGCTTTATCGTCGAACGGGGAGGGCAGCGTCTTGATCTGTATCTGGCAAGTCAATTCGACCGTGAAGGTCTGACGCGTTCGCGGATTCAGCAGCTTATCCGGGCCGATATGGTCTTGGTGAACGAGACGCCCCGGAAAGCCAAGTATCTTCTCCAGGCCGGGGACAGGCTCACGGTCACCATCCCTCCGCAAGCCCCTTCCGAGCTGGTTGGTGAGCCTGTCGCCTTTGTCGCTCTGCATGAAGACGATGATCTCATTGTTCTTGCGAAACCCCCCGGTATTGTGGTGCATCCAGCTTCCGGCCACAGCTCGGCAACCCTGGTGCATGGACTTCTCTATCATTGCGGCGGGTTGTCCGGAATAAATGGGGAATTGCGTCCCGGGATCGTCCATCGCCTTGATAAAGACACCTCCGGAGTCATGGTGGTTGCCAAAAGCGATTTTGCCCATCAGGCCCTGGCCGATCAGTTCAAGCGGCGCGAGGTGAAAAAAATCTATCAGGCCCTTGTGGATGGCAAGCCGGCTTTTCAATCCGGCCGGGTTGATCTGCCGATCGGCCGCCATCCCGTCCACCGGAAAAAAATGGCGATTCGGGAAGATGGCCGGGAGGCCGTGACCAACTGGCGGGTGCTGGAGCGGTTTTCCCTGGGGCTGACCCTTCTTGAGCTTGGCCTGGAAACGGGGCGGACCCATCAAATCCGGGTGCACATGGCTGCTCTCTCCTATCCTGTTGCCGGTGATCCCGTGTATGGCCGGAAAAATT
>JAZDIS010000309.1:0-8265 GCA_043804705.1 Pseudomonadota bacterium
GGGATGGGCGATGTGCTCACCCTGATCGAAAAGGCCGAGGCTGCGGTCGATAAGGACAAGGCGGAAAAGCTCGCCAAGAAGCTCAAGAAAGAAGGGTTTTCCCTGGAGGATTTTCTTGAGCAGATCCAGCAGATCAAGAAAATGGGCAGTCTGGAGCAGATCATGGGCATGATTCCGGGAATGAGCCGGATCAAGCAGCTCAAGGACATGCCCAAGCCCGATGAAAAGGAACTGGGCCGGGTGGAGGCGATCATCAACTCCATGACCATCAAGGAACGGCGCAACCACGCCATCCTCAATGCGAACCGCAGGACGCGCATCGCCAAGGGGAGCGGCACTTCGGTGCAGGATGTGAACAAGGTCATCAAGAGCTATACGGAAATGCTCAAGATGATGAAGCAGATGAGCGGCAAGCCCGGCGGGCTGGGCGCCTTTGTCGGCGGACCGAAGAAAAGGAAACGGCCCAAGGGGCTGTTCCGGTAGATCCGTCTTTATATGAGAATACGCACAGGACGCACCACGGGTGCCCCTGTCAATAAGTTGAATAACCCACAGGAGGAAACATTACATGGCTGTACGGATTCGTTTGACCAGAATGGGCCGCAAGAAGAAACCTTTTTACCGCATTGTCGTCGCCAACGCCGAGGCGTGCCGCGACGGCCAGTTTCTTGAAGTGGTCGGTACCTACGACCCTTGCAAGCAACCCGCCGAGGTTATTGTCAAGCAGGACCGGGTTAAGGTCTGGCTCGACAAGGGCGCGCTGCCTTCCGAAACGGTGAAGAGCCTGCTTGCCAAGGCAGCCAGAGTGGCGGAATAATACCCCATGAAGGATCTGGTAACATTCATAGCCGCCTCGTTGGTGGATGATCCCGCTACGGTTCAGGTTGCCGAGACGGAAGGCGATGGCGTCGTTGTTCTTGAGTTGCGGGTAGCCAAGGAGGATCTTGGCAAGGTCATCGGCAAACAGGGCCGGACCGCCAGGGCCATCCGCTCATTGCTCTCCGCCGCCGCAGGCAAGGACAACCGTAAAGCCCGTCTTGAGATCATGGAGTAGGTTTTTTGGAAATCCTTGATGTCGGCGTTGCCCATGGCGGGCAGATTGCAGTGGGCAAGGTTGTCAAGGCCCATGGCATCAAGGGGGAGCTGAAGATCTACCCTTTTTCCGGCAGGCCTGATGATTTTCGCGGCTACCGGCTGCTGACCCTGGTAGAACCTGTTCAGGGCCTTGCCAGGCCGTATGAGGTTGAGCAGTGCCGGCCTTTGGGGAATCTGGTTCTCCTTCAGCTTGAAGGCCTTTCCGGCAGAAGTACTGCGGAAGGGTTGCGCGGTTGGGAGGTGCGGATCGACCGGGCGCTTTTGCCGCCCCTTGGGCCGGGAACCTTTTTTTGGCATGAATTGGAAGGACTGCCCGTGATCAGCGATGCCGGCCAAGAGCTTGGCCGGATCACCTCGCTTCTGGCCACCTCAGCCCATGATATCCTGGTGATTACCGGGGCGGGAGGCGAGTATCTGATCCCTGCGATTGCCGAGTGTGTCGCCGGCCTTGCTCCGGACGGCAATGCTCTGGTGGTCACGCCGCCTCCCGGTCTGTTGGAAATGAATGCGGGTGAGGCGCCGGACGATGCAAGCTGATGCTCCGGGGGCTGAAACCATCAGATTTGTTGAAATCGCCAAAAGGCGCGATTACAAAGGTTATTGCTTTGTAACTTGTCAGATTTGTGTTGTGGATCTGTGACTTTTCGGGATTGTTGCGAGACCATCAGATTTGACGTACTGACGATTTTTCCGGAATTGCTGGATTCTCCGCTCAAGGAGGGGATAATCCGCAGAGCCCAAGAGGCCGGGCAGGTAGAAATTTTCTGCCACAACATCCGGGATTACGCGTTTGACAAACATGCCATGACCGATGACCGCCCTTTTGGCGGCGGGGAAGGGATGGTCATGAAGCCGGAGCCGCTGGCCGCTGCGGTGCAGGCGGTGCAGGGATTGGCTCCGCAGCCTGGAAGGGTAATTCTTCTGAGCCCCCAGGGACGGCCTTATACCCAGAGGGTTGCCGAAGAGCTGGCCGGGCAGGCACGGTTGCTTCTGGTCTGTGGCCGCTATGAAGGGGTGGATGAACGTTTTGCCGCCCGGTATGTTGACGAGGAAATTTCCATCGGTGACTATATCCTCACCGGGGGCGAATTGGCGGCAATGATCCTCATCGATTCCATTACCAGGCTGAGGCCGGGTGTGCTTGGATGTGCGGATTCGGCGGACTATGACACCTTCAGCCGGGGCGGGCTCAAATTTCCGCAGTATACGCGGCCCAGGCTTTTTGAGTCAATACCGGCGCCGGAGGTGCTTTTTTCCGGGGATCATGGCGCGGTGGCCGAATGGCGGCTGGTTGCCTCGGTTGAGCGAACATTGGCTAAACGCCCGGATCTTGTGGCCGGGATGCGTTTTTCCCCCAGCGAATTGAAGATTTTACAGCGGCAGGGACTTCTTGCCAGGCTGCGGGAGAGCGGCTGGAACAGCCGGCCGGAGGAGCAGTGATTCAAGAAGGTGTGCAATGCCCGGAGCAACCCGCCCTGCGGCTCGATCTGGCCCTGGTTCATTATCCGGTCTGCAACAAGAACGGGGAGACCATCGGTTCGGCGGTGACCAATCTGGACCTGCATGATATTGCCAGGGCAGGCAGGACCTTTGGCATCGACACCTTGTATATTGTCACCCCTTTCGCGGATCAGCAGGCGCTGGTCAGGGATATTCTGGGGCACTGGCAGACAGGGCATGGGGCGACCTATAACCCGAAACGCAAGGATGCCTTGGCCTTGGTGCGGATCTGTCATGACCTGGCAGAGATGTACGATTTGGTAGAGGCCAAATGGCGGCAAAGACCGGCGGTCCTTGCCACCAGCGCCAGGGCGCAGGCCAAGCAGCTTGATTTTATGGAAGCGCGGCGGCGTATTTTTTCCGGGGAGCCGCATCTGATTTTGTTTGGCACCGGCTGGGGCATGGCGCCGGAAGTTTTTGCGGAGGTTGACGCCTTGCTGCCTCCCATTGCGGGGTTTGGCGAATATAATCATCTCTCTGTCCGGTCGGCTGCGGCCATTGTTCTGGACAGGGTATTGGGTAAGCATTGAAAAAACAGTGTGGGCGTGTATAATGGCCCGGTGGAATCCGTTCTTATAAAGGGTTGAAAGAGGAAAAACTATGAACATCATTGAGCAGATGGAACAAGAGAATATGCGGCATGACATGCCGGACTTTCGTACCGGCGATACCGTGAAAGTGCATATCCGGATCATCGAAGGCAACAAGGAAAGAACACAGCTTTTTCAAGGAGTTGTTATCCGCCGCCGTCGTGGAACCATGGGGGCCAGTGTCACCGTCCGCAAGATTTCCCATGGGGTTGGCGTGGAAAAAACCTTTCCCTTGTGCTCTCCCAGGGTCGATAAGATCGAGCTGGTGAGCGAGGGCCGTGTCCGTCGTTCCCGTCTGTACTACCTGCGCAATCTGCGTGGCAAGGCAGCGCGGATCAGGGAGAAAGGCATCAGCTGATCTTTGCCTGTTTGCCCGGAGCAGGAGTGGCCATGGCCGGTTCCTGTTCCGGTGCGCTTTCATACAGCCGCCATTGCCTGGCCACGGGAAACCGTGGCCGTTTTATTCGTGGTCCTTTCGGATTAAGAGCCGTTACGAAATAACGCTGTTTTCTTGACCAGTTCGTCGCCGTTAGCACTGCTACGGCTTTTTCTGCCGTTCTGGTCACCAAGCTGACGATATTATTTTGTTGCAGCGGCTTATCACACAAGGTGGTGCGTCTTGTCCAAGGCGATAACACTGTGGCCAGCTTCTGCTGCTGGAGACACCTTTGCCATTGAACGATCCCTGATCAACCAGGGCTACGCCAACGTTGCCGGGACCGATGAAGCAGGCCGGGGGCCGTTGGCCGGGCCGGTGGTTGCCGCCTGCGTTATTCTTCCGCTTCACTGCGAATATCAGCAATTCCAGGATTCAAAAAAATTGAGCGCCAAAGCCCGGGCGGAGTTGGCGCATCGGCTCGTTGTGCTTGAGGCGCAAATCGGAGTGGGCATCGTTTCCGCAGCGGAGATCGACCAGCTCAATATTCTGCAAGCTTCCCTGCTGGCCATGCGGAAGGCAGTGGAAAAATTGCCCGGCTTGCCTGATTTTCTCTTGGTTGACGGCAAGTTCACCGTGCCGATGAGCGTGCCGCAACAGGCCCTGGTGAAGGGCGACTCGCGCAGCGCCTCCATCTCCGCCGCCTCCATTGTCGCCAAAGTGACCCGGGACGCGATCATGGAGCAGTACCATCTTGAATACCCCCAGTATAACTTCGCCCGGCACAAGGGGTATCCCACAGCCGAGCATCGCCAAGTCATCCGGGAAATCGGACCCTGTCCCACCCATCGCCAGAGTTTTAAACCGGTGCGCGATTGGTCGGAAAAATGAAGAATGCGGGTAAAATATCCGTCGGGCAGCTCGGGGAGACCCTGGCCTGCCAGTATCTTTCCCGGCACGGTTATCGGATTTTGCTCAGAAATTATCGAACCAAGCTGGGGGAGATCGATGTCATCGCCGAGGAGCAGGGAACCCTGGTTTTTGTCGAGGTCAAGGCCAGGCGTGGCCATCAGTGCGGGCATCCCTTTGAGGCGGTAACTTCCGCCAAGTGCCGGCAGATTTCCAAGGCTGCCTTGCTGTACCTGGCCGAAAATGGCAGGGAAGGGCATGAGGCCCGTTTTGATGTGGTGGCGGTCAGTTTTGCGCGAGGGGCCGCGCCGCTGATCGAGCTGGTGAGAAACGCCTTTGACCTGAGCTATGGAGTATGACGGTGCAGATTTCAGATACAGGAAAATTTCTCCCCCTGGGGATTACCATGGGTTGTCCAGTGGGCATCGGGCCGGAGATCATCCTGCGCTTTGTGGCCCGGACCGGGGCGAAAACAGCCCTGTGGCCGGTGATCATCGGCGATGCCGGGGTGTTGCGCCGCTGCGCCGAGGTGCTTGGGATTGAGGTCCGGCTGGTTGACTGGCTGCCGGGCGCGCCTTTGGCACCGCAGGCGCTCAATGTTCTCTCCCTGTCCGATCTTGGCGACGGCCTCTGCTGGGGACAGCCCACCATGGAAACAGGTCGAGCCATGGGGTGCTATATCGAGGAAGGGGTACGGCTTGTCCGGCAGGATCAACTGGCCGGCCTGGTGACCTGTCCCATCAGCAAGGGTGCGCTTCAGGCCGGTGGCTACCGCTTTCCCGGGCACACCGAGATGTTGGCCGAACTCTGCCAGGCAGAGGATTTTGCCATGATGATGGCGGGCGCCAAGCTCAGGGTCACCCTGGTTTCCATCCATCAGGCCCTGGCAGAGGTGCCTGCCGCCATTACCCAGGAGGCGGTGTTGCGAATGATCACCATCACCGGTCGAGCCCTGCGGGATGATTTCGGTGTGCCTCAGCCCCGTCTGGCAGTGGCGGGATTGAATCCCCATGCCGGGGAAGGCGGCATGTTCGGCGATGAGGAACAACGGGTCATTGCCCCGGCTGTCGCGGCTGGACGCCGGGCCGGTTGGCTGGTAGAGGGGCCGTTCCCGCCGGACACGGTATTTCATAAGGCCGCGGCCGGTCGGTTTGACGCAGTGGTCTGCATGTATCACGACCAAGGCTTGATCCCTTTCAAGCTCCTGCATTTCAGCGACGGGGTGAATGTGACCCTGGGGTTGCCCATTGTCCGGACCTCGGTGGACCATGGTACGGCCTATGATATTGCGGGCAAGGGTTTGGCCGGCTCCGCTAGTCTGGCTGCCGCGGTCTCCATGGCCGAGGCCATTGTTGCCAACCGGCAAAAGCTGAAGGCCGTCAGCTATAAGTTATAAGCCATATATAAGCGGTAGAGGGTGTCGCGGAATGGAAAGAAAAGGATTCTTCATCGCCTTTGAAGGGATCGACGGGACCGGCAAGACCACCCAGATAGAGCTGTTGGCCGAGGTTCTGCGTCAACGGGGCTTGAGCGTGGTTGCGACCCGTGAGCCAACCGATGGGCAGTATGGCCGCAAAATCAGAGAGTTGTATAAAAACCGGAAGAGCGTTACCCCGGAGGAGGAGCTGGCCCTTTTTCTCGATGACCGGCGCGAGCATGTGGCGCAGGTCATCGCCCCGGCTCTGGCCTGCGGCCAGGTGGTGCTCACCGACCGGTATTATTATTCCACCGCCGCCTATCAGGGCGCGGCCGGGCATGATCCGCAAAAAATCATTGCGGCAAATGAATTGTTTGCGCCGGTGCCGGATATGGTTATTATGCTTGAGGCGCCTGTGTCTCTTGGGGTGCACCGGGTGCAGAAGCTTCGGGGCGAGACCCTGAACGATTTTGAACAGGAAGAGACATTGGCCCGGGTGGCCGGAATCTTTGCCGGCCTCAAAGACGCCAATATCCGGCGCATTGACGGAACAGGGTCCGCCGAGGCCGTGCATGCCCTGGTCATGGAAAAAGTGGCCGGGCTTTTTTGCGCGGCAAGGTGTCGTGTCTCCGGGGTATAAAAGTTCGGGCGAGAAAATCATGGGTTGGCCAAGGTCTAAGGGGAGAAACTGTATGTTGAAGCGTCTGCTGATTGCCGGTGGGTTGGCCCTCTGCTGCCTGTCGTGTGCCCCGGCCGCCATTCAGGGGGTGCCAGGGCAGCCGCCTTTTGCCGCGGATCTCGAACCCTATGAAGAAGCGGTGGACAAGGGCTGTTCCTATTTTAATTTTCTCTGGGGCAAGTCGGCCGAGATCGAAGGGCGCTACGATGAGGCGATCTACGCCTACAAGCAGGCGCTTGTTTGCGACCGGTTGGCTGGGCACGTCATGCGTTCGTTGGCCTCGCTGCTTGTCAAAACCGGGCAACGGGAACAGGCCGTTGAGTGGGTGAACAGGCTTATCGCCCTGAATCCGAAAGACCCGGAAGCCCGGGCGCTCCTGGCCAATCTCTACAGCGTCATGGAGCAGCACGGAGAGGCTGCCGCGATGTATCAGGCCATTCTGGCCGATGATCCGCAAAACTTCAATGTCCGGCTGTTGCTGGGCGGGATGTATGCCCGTTTGCACGATTACGAGAAGGCGCGACAGGTTCTGGAAAAATTGGTGGAGATCAACCCGGATTCCTATGCCGGATTCTATTATCTGGCCAAGCTCTACCAGGAGATGCATCTTCTCGATAAGGCGGCTGAGGCGTTTGGTAAAGCCCTGGCGCTCAACTGGTCGCCGATGCTGGCCTATGAGGCGGCGGAATTGTATGAGCAGGAGAAACGCTATCCCGAGGCCATTGTCAGTTACCGGCGAATCATGGAAGAAGACCCCTCCGATGAAAGAGCCCGAAGCTTTCTGGCTAATGTTTATTTCCGGCAAGGAGAGGTGGCCAAGGCACTGCAGGAGATGGAAAAGTTGCGGGAGATCTCGACCGAACCGGCCAAGGTCGAACTTGCCATTTGCCGGATTCTCCTCGACTCCGGGCAACGCCCTGAGGCAATCACCCGCCTGAAGGCAATTCTCAAGAAAGATCCCCAGGCAGATGCAGCCAGGGCGCTGT
Organism: Pseudomonadota bacterium; assembly: GCA_043804705.1. Lineage (GTDB taxonomy): Bacteria > Desulfobacterota > Desulfobulbia > Desulfobulbales > Desulfurivibrionaceae > Thiovibrio. Next base: position 7,553 of record JAZDIS010000309.1, read on the forward strand.
TGATCCTGGCCTATTACCAGCAGGGCGACCTTGCCGTCACCAAGAAGCTTCTTAGGCAGGTGCGACCGGTCAGCCCGGCCTATGAGGAGTCGGTTATCATGCTGGCCAGAATTCTGCAGGAGGAAAAGGATTTCCCCGGGGCGGAGAAGGCCCTGCGGCAAGCCATGGCCGACAAGCAGCACCGGCGGCTCAATTTTTATGTGGCCTTGGCAATGCTCTACGCAGGCCAGAACAAGATTGACAAGACCCACGGCGTGTTCACCCAGGCTTTTGCCGATTTTCCGGGCAATGTGGAGGTATATTACGAGTATGCCCTGTTTCTCCATAAGCTCAATGACACGCCAGGGGCCATGCGGCAGATGGAAGAGGTATTGAAACGGGAGCCGAAACATGCCCGGGCTCTGAATTATGTGGGGTATACCTGGGCCGAGGAGGGGCGAAATCTGGAAGAGGCCAAGGCCTATATCGAACAGGCCGTCGCCTTGCTGCCAAAGGATGGCTTTGTCCGGGACAGTATGGGATGGGTTTATTACCAGCTGGGGGATTTTCCGGCTGCAGTCCGGGAATTGGAACTGGCGGCGGCGCTTTCGCCCGATGATCCTACAATTTACGAGCATCTTGGTGATGCTTATCTGAAAACAAATGACGGTCCTAAGGCTCGTGAGGCCTATATGAAATCGCTGGAATTTCATGAGGAAGAAGACAAGAAAGCG
>JAZDIS010000310.1:0-3438 GCA_043804705.1 Pseudomonadota bacterium
CGGTGCTCGGCTGCGTGACAAGACAATGGGAGGGCGTCCCATGCCGCGAATCGTTGCCATCCTCTCCGCCGTTGCCGCCATCTATTTGGGGTTCTGCGGTCTCTTGTTCTTCTTGCAGCGCTCCCTGATCTACTTTCCGCAGCCGAGCGCTCTTCGCAGCCCTGCCACCACCTTCAGGGTGCCGGTGGCGGAGGCGGATGTCCTGGCGTCGGTCCGGCCGCGCGACGGGGCAAAGGCATTGCTCTACTTCGGCGGCAACGCCGAGGACGTCTCCCTCAGTCTGCCCTTGTTTTCCAGGGATTTTCCGGAGCACGCCATCTATTTGCTCCACTACCGGGGCTACGGCGGCAGTTCCGGAACCCCGTCGGAGGAGGCGATCCAGAAGGATGCCCTGGCCTTGTTCGACACGGTCCATGCCGGGCATCCCGAGGTCGTCGTGGTGGGGCGCAGCGTTGGCGCCGGCGTCGCCGTCCGCTTGGCCGGCCAACGGCCTGTGTCCCGCCTGGTGCTGGTGACGCCGTACTACAGCCTGGAAGAGATTGCGGCCCGGTTGTACCCCTACGTTCCGGTACGGTGGCTGCTGCTCGATAAATTCGAAGCCTGGCGCCACGCCCCCAGGGTGGTCGCGCCCACCGTCCTGGTGGCGGCCGGAAACGACGAGGTGATCCCGCGCTCAAGCACGGAACGGCTGCTGGCCTGCTTCGGCAAGGGTGTCGCCTCGCTCGAGGTCATCGACGGGGCAACCCACAACACCATCTCCGAGAGCCCCCGCTATTTCGAAATACTCAAAGCCGCCCCTTGAATGAAGAAGAATGGGGGAATCGGCCCCGGCATGGCCGTCACCCTGGATCGCTCGCCAGCATGGGAATCTTGACCGTGAAGGTGGTGCCCTTGCCTTCCTCGCTCTCCACCAGGATATCGCCCTTGTGGTTCTTGACCACGATGTCGTAGGCGATGCTCAAGCCCAACCCCGTGCCCTTGCCCACCTCCTTGCTGGTGTAGAACGGTTCGAAGACCCGTTTGATCTTGTCCTGCGGGATGCCGCAGCCGCTGTCGGTGATGCTGGCATAGATCCAGCCGGGGTCTGCCCAGGTCTTGATCCGGATCTCCCCGTGGTTTTCAATGGCCTGGGCCGCGTTGACCAAGAGGTTCATGAACACCTGATTGAGCTGCTGCGGATTGCAAACGGTGCGGGGCAGGTCGCCGTACTCCTTTTTTACCTCGCATTTGTATTTCAACTCGTTCCAGACGATGCCGAGGGTGGTGTCCAGACATTCGTTGATGTCGGCGGCCAACCGTTCGGCCTGATCGGCCCTGGAGAAATTCTTGAGCCCCTGGACGATTTTCTTGACCCGGTCCGCGCCGTCCAGGGACTCCGTCACCAGCTGCCGGGAGTCCTCGATGATGTAGTCGATCTTCAGTTTTTTGCGCAGGACGTTAAGTTCCTCATCCTGCTGCCGGGGTAGCCGCTTTTCCAGCGCCTCAATGAAGCCGGTGATCCGCTCCAGATATTTGGCCAGCGAACCGAGGTTGCTGGCGATGAACCCCATGGGGTTGTTGATCTCATGGGCCACCCCGGCCGCAAGCTGGCCGACCGAGGCCATTTTTTCCTGTTGCAGGATCTGGCTCTGGGTCTCCTTGAGCCGGGTATAGGCCTCTTCCATCTCCCGGTTTTTCTGCGCCAGTTCGTGCGTCCGTTCCAGCACCCGCCCCTCGAGTTCGTCATTGAGGCTGCGGAGTCCTATCTCCGCCAGTTTGCGCTCGGTGATGTCGGTGATAGTGCCGACATAGCCGCTGATCTCGCCCTGTGCCCCTTTCTCCACCGCCGATTGCCCCATTACCCAGCGGATCGAGCCGTCCGGCCGCTGGTAGCGGTATTCGATATTGCATGGTTGCTGTTTCCGTATTGCCTGATTCCAGGTGGTCTCCACCCGCTCCCGGTCCTCGGGGAACAACCCGCGCTTCCAGCCTTCCCCCCGTGCCTCGGCATCGTTCAGGCCGACGATTTCGCACCAGCGTTCGTTGACATAGAGGCAGTTACCGGCCGGACTGGTCCGGAAAATGCCCACCGGGGAGATCTGCGACAGCGAGCGGAACAGCCGTTCGCTGTCGAGCAGGGCTTCCCCCGAGCGGACAAGCGCCTCTTCCCGCTGGGCGAGGATATCCAGCATTCTGTTGAATTCCCGCGCCATTCCGGCTGCTTCGTCAATGCCGGGAACCCTGGGGCGGACCTGATTGTTTCCCGAGCGGACCTCGTCCATGGCCGCTTGAATCACATACAGCCGGCGGGTGATCCGCCGCGCCATCAGCCAGGCCAGGAGCGAGCCTATACCAATGGCGACCATGGCGTAGACCAAGCCATTATGGAAGATCTCGTCCAGTTTGCGGACGGCCAGTTGTTGGCCGATACCCACCCGGGCCCAGCCCACATGCCGATCGGCAAGCATTACCGGGACCATGACATCGACCAGTTCCAGGCTCCGGTTCAGCTCCTTCGGGCGGATCGCGGCGGGCAGGTTGCGCACATAGAGGCCGAGCCGGGCGCGATCGGTGTGGGCCAGCACCAGTCCCTGCCTGTCGAGCAACATGGCAAACCGGAGTTCCGGGTAGCGATGCTGGGCCTCGGCCAGTTCCTGAAGGCCGGAGATATCATGGGAGGCGATCCAGCCGGCGGAAGAGGTGGCGAGGGAATGCCCCAGATACATGGCCTGTTCCACCTGGCGCGCCAGGATGAACGCCCGCTGGATCGTGACCAGGTCCCAGACGAAAAGGGTCATCATGATCGCATGCACCGCAGCCACGCCGATGATGAGCTGGCGTCGCAGGGTGTCGAAGAAGAATCCGTGCAGGGCGCTGATCATCGTTTCAGCTCAACCGGCCTTATTTTTTGTTCAAACCGCGCAACGTATCGCCGTACGATCTCGTAATCCGCATCCGTGGCAGGCAGGAAGCGATTCGTTTCCATGCCGGCCAGGATGGCGCGGCCCGCCGGGGTATCCTGCAACCGCAACAGGGCGAGACGGACCTGTTCGCGGACCTGGGGTGGGATATCGTCCCGGGCCATGACCGAATTATTGATGAGCGAGGGGGTTTCCCAGATCACCTGCAACTCCGCGGCCTCGCGCGGATGTTCTTTCTGGAAGGCCCGCCAGGGTGGGGGCCAGGTGGCGCCGGCCGCGGTCAGCTTGAGATGGACGTTCATGATCGAGGACTCCTGGGAGCCGACATACCGGTTCTCGATCTCGGTGTTGACCTCGAGCCCATGCTCATACAGGAAATACTGGGGCATGATGCAGGCGGCCAGGGCGGTGGGCGACGGATAGCTCACCGCCTTGCCCTTCAGGTCGGCGGGCGCCTTGATGCCGCTGTCCCGCCGCACCAGGAAAATCCCCTTGAAGTCCTCGGGCTGGCCGGCCATGGCGATCACCGTATAGCCCG
>JAZDIS010000311.1:0-2797 GCA_043804705.1 Pseudomonadota bacterium
GGCAACCCCCGGACGTAGAAGGATCTTTTTATCCTCGATCAATTCTCTCAAAATACGACCTTTATTCGTCATCATAGTTCCCCCTTCTTGATGGAGAGTTTATCTCTTAAGGCCCAACAAGTTTGCCATGTAATTCTTTGAACGTCTCTCCTCCGCAAGAGCCAAATCTTGAAATGTGAGTCTTACGGTCGGAGCTTTAAAGCGAAAAGGCAATGGCGAAGGTACGTCATTCCTTACCGATTCCAGGTCAGTTTGTTTAGAGACCAGTGTCTGGCCTTCCTTGGAAAGGAACCAGTTTATGTATACTTTGGTGGCATTGAGATGAGGCGCATTTTTGATGGCTCCCCACTTCATCGGCTTGGACAGATATCCTTCCCTGAGATCGAGCGGTTTGATGGGCGCTCCCGCCCGCATCGGTTTCAACGCTGTGGCGCCCGGAAAAAATCCGCCTACGGCAATCTCGCCCCGGACCACCTTGTCCATGACTTCATCGCCGCCGCCGGTCCCGCCAACCGCGGCATTTTTGTATAACTTGATGAAAAAATTCTCATCCAGCCCTGTATTGCCCTTGGTGAAGGCCAGCATTTGCTCTTCGGGGGCTGTCGCATATTGTGGGTTCGTCAGCATGATCTTTCCCTTCCACTTGGGATCCAGCAGGTCATGCCATGATTTCGGCTCCTCTCCCGGCTTGACCAAATTGGTGTTCACACAAACGAACGTATATATTTCCAATATATTCAGCATCTCCGCCTCAGGATCCTCTGTGACGGGGTGGGAAAACTTGTCTTTTTCTTTGAGCACAGGGAGAGCCCCGGCCACACTCTGGAGGTACCCAGCTTTCTTCAACAAAAGTACGTTCATGCCTCCGGAATCCATTGCATCCGTCACATAACTTTTGGACTTCTGTTCCATCTGTATCTTTTCCTGGGCAACCGCCATCCTGCCTGTAAATAATTCTAATGAAATTCCGTATTTTTCCTTGAACGCGTTCATCGCCGCCACCGCCGCCTTCCCGCTCAAACTGCTGGATGCCGCGACAACCACCCCTTCTTTCTTGCCTGCAGCCACCACCTTTTGCCAGTCTGCATCCTGAGCGATTGCAGACGGCATTGGCGCTCCAATGGCCAATACAAGAACTGCCGTCAAACAAACTATGGTGGATTGCTTCATCTCTTTTAGCTCCTTTCTTCCCTCATTATTCATTATCGTTTTTTCAAATGACCATCGTTTTATGGCGATTTTGATCCCCGGAGCAGTTGGCTCAGAGACCGGGCGTCATCGAGTTCCTCCATATGGAGGATCTGATTCTTCAGCTCCCCGGCTTGATCGGAACTGAGCGTCTCTCTGGCCAGCCGATCGTACTTCGCGGCGATCTTGTCGTTGGAGACTGGCGAGCGTTCGATCACCGTTTCTGTTTCCCGAGAACCGTCCAGAAATTCGACCGTCAGTTCCGTATGGTGCCGATGCTGCGGTCCCAGCAAGTCAAAAGCAGGCTCATGGACTGCTGACACCTTCTGCGTGAGATCCACAAGCCGAGGCGAACGTATGGCCTTCTCTGTGTATTGGTCAACGAAGGCGCTGCCGTATTCGATCATTGCGGCGATGCCGAAGGATAGATTCATCTGAGCAGAGGTCATACTGGAGCTGGAAGGCTCATACTTCCAGCCGACATGCCCAAAGGTGGCTCGAGTGCAGCGGACCGTAACCATGCGCACCTCGTCGCTGACAAAAGGCCGCCTCTTCCGAATCGCCTGAATGGCCTCCAAAGACGGATGTATGCTGCCATTGCAGGCGTAGGACTTTAAATTTATCCTTTCAACCTCGTATCGTGCGCCAAGACCATCGGTCAGCTTGTTCAGATCAAACCCATCAGGGGTCCCCAAAAAAGTGGAGCAGAAACCGCCGTATCGCTCCTCGAACACACGCTCGATGCCGGTGTACCCATTGCGGGCGAGGGCTGCCGCATAGAATCCGCTCTGTGTGGACCGCCCATGATGCATACGTTTAACCATAGAGCCATACTGGGCTGCCATTAGCCCAGAGGCCTGGGTGCCCGCGATGCCTAAGGCGTGGACCATTTGCTGCGGTGTAAGCCTCAGCACCCTGCCGCCTGCTGCCGCCGCCCCAAAAATACCAACCACCGAGCCGCCGTGCCAGCCCCGCTCCAGGATCTTTGCCGCGCCTACACACATTCCTACTCGCGGGCCCACCTCGAAACCGACGATGATGGCCGTCAGCAGATCAGCGCCTGAAAGGGGTCCACCTAAGTCAGTGCAGGATAGTGCGGCAGGCACTACGTTTGCGCACTCATGCAGCCCACCCACGCTATGGCCATCATCCAGCTCAAAACCTTGAACAAACGAGCCGTTGAGGAGAGCGGCGTGATCCGGCGGCAATCGAAGGTCCGTACCCCATACGGTGGAAGGGCCGCCTGCCGATAAGGGTGCGATGGTTCGAGTGAGAATCTCGGACCATGGCAATCGTGCGCCAAACAGCCCGCATCCTATGCCATCCAGGATGACGTATTTTGCCCGCTCCCTGATGGGTTTGGGGATGTCATCGAGACATGCGGTAGAACAGTAATATGCCAGCTTCTCGGTGAAGGCGCCGTCAACTGTCGCGTTCATTTGCTGCCTCCTTTTCACGCTTTATTGAGCGCCGGTAGGGATCTCATACCGGATTCTCACATAAAGACCGATCAGGGCTATGGTAAGCACCATCGCCACAAGAATGAGGCCTGCCGTTAAACCGGCCCCCATATCCCCCCCTTGCCAGTATTCAAATGACAGAACAGCAA
>JAZDIS010000312.1:0-7405 GCA_043804705.1 Pseudomonadota bacterium
GGGGCAACGGCGGGCGAGCCTGAGATTTTTTTTAATTTTTCTTATGGAGCGAGGGTGAGATTCCCGGTTATATTGCCGAGGTGATCTTGCCGCTTTTTCTCGTGTGATTCATCGGAGGTTTTGATATGACCGTGCGTTCCTGTGTCCATCCTTCCGGGCGGTTTGTTTATGGCGTGCATGCGCCTGCATACCAGGTTGCCAATCTCCGGGAAAACGATGCTGTCGAGCCGCTCGGGGTATTCCCGGACGGCAATCCCTATCTGAATCAGGCGAATTTCCCCGAGGGCGATCTGCGGGTTGACCAAGCGGAGGCGGTCTATGAAGTCGTCAATCCCCTTCCGTTCCGGGGGGTTACGTACATCAGCAGCGCCTGGGCCGCGGCCAGGGCGGCAAACCCGTCCTCCATCAAGTTGCCTGAACCGGAGACCGTGTCCATGAGCCAGGCGCTGAAAGGCCTCCTGCCCGCCGGGGCCGCTCTGGAGCTGAAAAAAATTTTCGCGGCCCTCCCTGAAAGCGTCCTGCTGGCCCTGGCCGCCACCTCCACCGATCCGGAGGATCTGGTGGCGCTGGCCTTTATGAGCTGTGAATTTATCCGTGACGGAGCAGGGGAGCCGGTCGGCCTTCGCTATGCAGAGGGGGCGGAAGGTCCGGCGCCGGCCCGAATCCTCCGGCATGAGCTGTTCGAGGTGGTGGTCAACAACCGCCATCTGCCCGAGGCCTACCGCAAGGTCATGGTCCTGCGGCCCGGAGTGCAGGGGGGCAGCGAAATCGTGGGCGAGTATCGCGACGCGGCGCAGGGCTGCCATGTTTTTGAATATCTGCGCCGCAACAGCTACATTCCCTGGGGCCACTACGCCGCAAACATGGCGGATGATGCTGTCCGCTACAGCACAACGGATCTTTCCCGTGCCGACATGCAGGGGTTGCGGCACCTCTACTATCAGCGCACCTTTCTCCATCTTGGCGCTCAGCTGGGCCTGCCCCTGCCGCCCGGGCGGCAGGCTCTGAGCCAAGCCGCCCTCGAAGAGCTGCGACTTGCGGTGCTCCAAGCCCTGCGATGTAAAGACAGGCATCCCTTGCCCTTCACCGCCACCCTTTGGGGCTGGAATTACGGCTTTGATTTCGCGGCCGGCGGCTACCGGCTCCATGCCTCGCATCAGCAGATCCACCAGCAATTCGCCATGATGCCGCAGAAGGTTTCCGCTTGGTATCATGGCGGTGAGGCCGCGTCTGAACCGCTTTCAAGCTACGCCTGCGGGGACCTCGTGGCCGAGTTCTGTGAACGGTACCAGGAGGAGACGGGCTGCGATTTTTTCCGCGCCTATCTTAAGGCGATCCGCAACAACAGGCGGATGGACGGGAGCAAGAACGAAAACACCAGCCTGATCGTGTATGAAGACGACGGGGTAATGCTCTTCGTGCCCAAGGCGCAAACCTCCCAGTGGGAGCTGCAGATCATACCCTTGGCTGAAGTGGGTAATATTCTGGAGGCGGACGGGGCTGTTCGCGCCTCGTTGGACCGCGCCCTGCTCATTGCCCAGAAGATTCTCGCCCGGATGGGCGCCCGGCTGGTGAGCAGCATCGAATATTCCAGCCGGATAACGGCCAAGCCCACCGGGCAGCGGCTGCTCTATGCGCTTCTGCCCAAGCTCCCGTATTCCATGGGCGCCTTCAGCGAGGCTCAGTTGCGCTGGGTCAATGGTCATTTTCCCGAGGATTTTGCCGCTGCCTGCCGGCTTCATCTGCCCATGGTGCTGGCCGGCCTTGAAAGGGAAAGGGGCGGCGCGGTTTGATCCCTGGGAGTGCCGGTTTTTCTAAGGATTCTTTGCCTGCCGACGAGTGTCATCATCCTTCTTTTTTTGTGGACATAAAATGTTGCCCTTGAAAATCCGGTATGGTAATTTGTAAAGTTGAGTGTCTTGGGCGGGATGTTCCCAGGAGGTTGTTTTTCGCGTTTTTTTGCGGTGTTGCGTTGATTGTGCCGGAAAGGATATTGTATATACCGGGCTGATCTAATTGGGTTTGGCCTGAAAATTGTCTTATAATGAGGTGATCCGTTGAAGAAAAAGATCTTGATAGCCAACCGAGGTGAAATTGCCCTGCGGATCATTCGGGCGGTGCAAGAGCTTGGGCATATTGCCGTGGCTATTTATGAAACCCCGGACAAGGATGCCCTGCACATCCGCACCGCGGATGAGGCCATTTGGCTTGGGGATGGACCCCGCTGCGATTACCTGAACATCGACAAGGTCATCGCGGTCGCCAAAAAAGCAGGGGCCGACGCCATTCATCCCGGGTACGGATTTCTGGCGGAAAACCCTGATTTTGCCAAGGCCTGTGAGAGCAATGACATCGTTTTCATCGGCCCGCCCTCCGAGGTTATTCAGGCCTTGGGCGATAAGGTCACGGCCCGGCTGATCATGAAGGAGGCCGGAATCCCCATGGTGCCCGGCACGGACAATCTCTCCGCCGGTGATGCCGGTCTCAGGGAAGCCATTGATTTTGCCGACAAATACGGCTATCCGGTTATGCTGAAAGCCACGGCCGGCGGTGGCGGGCGCGGCATCCGGCGGGTGGAAAACGAAAAACAGCTGCGGGCGGAACTCCCCACGGCCAGGGCGGAGGCAAAGTCTGCCTTTAACAACGACGCGGTTTTTCTTGAAAAAGCGGTGATCAATCCCAAGCATGTCGAGGTGCAGATTCTTGCCGACAAGGATGGCAATACCGTGCACCTTGGCTCCAGGGACTGTTCGATCCAGCGCCGCAACCAGAAACTGGTGGAGATCGCCCCTTCCCTGATCCAGGACAAGGCGCTGGTTGACAAAATCTGCGCCACCGCAGTGACGGCGGCCAAGGCCTCCCATTATGTGAACGCGGGCACCGTGGAGTTCCTCGTTGACCGGGATTGGAACTTTTATTTCATGGAGATCAACACCCGGGTGCAGGTGGAGCATACGGTTACCGAAATGGTCACCGGCATCGACATCGTCCGGACCCAGATCAAGCTGGCCCTGGGCAAAAATCTCGCCTTTACCCAGGATGATGTCCATATCCGGGGCTATGCCGTGGAAATGCGGATCAATGCCGAGGATCCGCAGAACAACTTCATGCCCGAAGGCGGCAAGACCGTTTCCGTCTACCGCTCGCCGGGCGGCTATGGCGTGCGGCTGGACGGTTTTGTTTACCAGGGTTTCACCATTCCCAAGGTCTACGACTCGTTGCTGGTCAAGATGACCGTCTTCGGTTTTTCCTGGAATGAAACCGTGGACCGGCTGCTCCGCTGCCTGAACAACTTTGTGATCACCGGCCCCAAGACCACGATTCCCTACTATGTGAATCTGGTGCAGGATCCGGATTTCAAGAGGGGCGACTTCGACACCTCCTTCATAGAGACCCATTCGCACCTGATCAATTACGAAGAGCAGGCCAGCGAAGGGAACAAGTTGGCCCATCTGATCGCCGAGATTCATTACAAAGGGGAAAACCCCTACGCTGTTTAACTTTTCAAATTATCTATTGTTCCGGAAGGGCGCCAAGCACTTTTCGGTCAACTGCTGCGCACGATAGGAGTCGTCATGGAACGCATTGTTCAAGGTATGGGTATCAGCGAGGTACTCAAGATTATGCGGCAAGCGGATGGGTATTATATTACCAATACCGCCCGCGATATGTCCCAGTCGGATTACAAGAACAGAATCCTGCTGCACACGGACCTGCTGGCCGCCCCCTCCCGCGAGGAGGCCGGCTATTTCTCCCTGGAGATCACCGGCGGCGCTTCGGTGCATGTGGATATCCTTCGCAAGCAGGTGGACCCTTTCCTCAAGCTCGAACTGCTGCGGGAAAAGATGCCCACCACCATGTTCCAGACCCTGTGCCGGGGCATCAACCTCTTCGGCTACCGCCCCTATCCCCCCAATGTCATCCGTTTTGTGGTGAAGGAGTTTGCCAAGTATGTCGATGTCTGGCGGGTGTTCGACTTCATGAACCATGTGCCCAACATGCAGGCGGTTTTTGAAGAGGTGCAGGCTGCGGGCAAGATCCTTGAGCCCTGCATCTGTTTTTCCACCGGCCCCGAGCATACCAACGAATTTTATGTGAAGAAGGTCAGGGAGATCCTTGATGTCACCGGGGACGGGATCGTCCTCTGTATCAAGAACCACGGCGGCTTGGGTTCGCCCAAGCGGATCGGCGATCTGGTGGACGCGGTCCTCCAAAAGTATCCCGGGATGATCATCCATTATCATGGCCATAACACCGACGGCAACGACATCGGCCGGGTTGTCGCCGCCGCCATGGCCGGGGCCAAGATCATCGATGCTTCCGATCACGCCTTCACCGGCTACTACGGGCCGCCGCCGATCCTGAGCGTTATCCACACCCTGAAGGAGTATGGCCGCACCGCCGTGGGCATCAACGAAGCGGCTATCATGAAAACCTCCGAGGTGCTGCAGCCCGAGCGCAAGTACTACGAATATTTCGAGTCCCAGATCAAGGGCTTTGATCCGACGGTGCAGATCCACAAACTGCCCGGCGGCGCCATGGGCAGCAGTCTGGAGCAGGCGGCCAAGGGCGGTTTCCTCGACAAGATGCCCGAGATCCTCCACAAGGAGCTGCCCAAGGTCCAGATCGAATTGGGCAATTACTGGAGCGTCACCCCGGGTTCCCAGATTCTCTGGACCACGGCGGTGAGCAATGTGCAGGGCGGCGATCGCTACGGCAACTGCTCCGGCGACCTGAAGAATCTGCTGCTCGGCAAGTATGGCCCGTTTCCTTTCTATCCGCCGCCAGACTGGATCTACGAGAAGGCCTTTGGCCCGGACTGGAAGAAGGTGCTTGAGGAACAGGGGGGCATGGAGACCATCGAGGATATTGATCTCGACAAGGAGCACAAGGCTCTGGCCGACAAGCTCGGCTACGCGCCCACCGAACAGCAGCTGGTCACCTATCTCCAGCATCCCAATGACGCGGTCAATTTTTTCCGCTTCGAGGAGAAGTTCGGCAGGGTCTATGTGTTGCCGCCGAGCATTCTTTTCCGGCGGGGCGGCTTCAAGCTGGGCGAGATCATTGCCTTTAAGGATCACAGCGGCAAGGAGCACATCATCGAGATGGGGCCCAAGCAGGAGAGCGCGGACGGGTCCGAAACCAACGTCTACCTAAATATCGATCATCACCAGCGCCATTTTGTCTTTGAGAACGCGGTGGCCGAGGCCGGCGAGGCAAAGGCGATCAAACTGAGCAAAAAAGAGATCGAAGACCTGGCCAAGGCCGGCGATGTCCGGGCGCCGTTCACCGCCAATATCTGCGAGATTTCCGTCAAGGAAGGACAACACGTGAAGGCCGGGGAGAAGCTGGTGGTTCTTGAGGCCATGAAGATGCAAACCCCGGTGAACAGCGAGGTGGACGGGGTGGTCGCCAAGATTGTCGCCAAGGTGAGTGACGCCGTGCAGCCGGGGGATGAGCTGGTGAAGGTGACGCCTGCGGCCTGAGCCGAAGTGATTGGGTCTGAATAGCAAAGCCCGTGCGCACAAGGTGCTCACGGGCTTTTTTTTTTGTGTAAGCGGCGGGTTAGCTGTAGATCTCGATGATCGAGTTTTCCAGGCCGAAGGGATTGGTGCAACGGGCGTCATTTTGGGGGTCCGTCCACCAGTCGCCGTCAACGATAAAAAGGTATTCATAGCGCCCTGGTTTGAGCTGCACCTTTTTCCGGCAGACGCCGTCCTTGGACTTGCGCATTTGAAAACCTTCCGCCTGCCAGCCGTTGAAATCCCCCACCAGAAAAACCTCCCTGGCCTCGGGCGCCATCACCGTGAATTCGACAGATGGTGCGGTGGCCGGTGCTTTTTTGGCGGCGGGTGCTTTTTTTGCCTTCTCTTTGCTTGCGGTTGCCATGTTCTTTCCTCCCTTGCTGGGTATTGCGTGTGTATTGTGCCGGATATCAGCTTGATTTTTTGCCGCGAACTCTTTCCATGATGCGGGAAAATCGAGGGAAAAGTCAAATGGAAAAAGCAGGGATAGGTCAGGTGGCAAAGGTGAGGCGATTGAAGCCTCCCTGGGCAAACCAGGGGCGGGTGGCCTCGATGCCGTCCAGTTCGAGGATCAGAACCTCAAGGACGAGATAGACCTTGGTGCCCTTGCGCACGCAGGCGGTGAGGGTTTCGCCGTGGTGGCCCAGGGCGGCATGGAGATGGATGCGTGGTTCCGTGTCATCCCAGAAGATGGAGCCGCTGCCCAGGGTTTCCCGGGCGCCGTCAATCTGGGCCCAGACCGGTTCCGGGGGCATGACCGGTTCCTTGGGGCCGGTGACCACCCCTGCCTCCCGCAGGCCGCCCAGAACATGGAACCAGGCACAGCGGATATTCTCCGTGATGATGAGCTGGCGCAGGCCAGCGAGAAAGTCATCCCCTTCATCAAAACGTACGGTGAAGACCCGTTTGATCGAGCCGGTGCGGTATTCCATGGGGATTCCCTTAAGCCTCGCTGGTGGGCGGGGCTGTTTCGCTGAACTGTTGACGCTCCATGGCGGCGTGCAATTGCCGGAACATTTCCCGGCGATGCACCGGCTTGCGGGTGGCGGCATAGCGCAGAGCCGATTTTTTCAGGGCATTGTGGTCCAGGGCCGGGAACCTGAGGCAGGCCACGGCAATGGTCTCGGACTGCCAGCTTTCCGTGAGGTGTTCCTGGTCGCGCTGGGCTTCCTCCCGCGCTTGGATCACTTCGGTGATAATGTCTTCCCGCAGCCGTTCCAGCTCGTGGAATTCTCCGGCCTGTTTCAGGTGGGAACCCTTGCGTTCCGTCAGGAAGGCCAGAACCGCATCGGCCCCGGTCTCCCGCAGCATGCCGGCGATGTATTTGATCTGCCGCTTGAGTGCGGGGCCTTTGAGGCCGCGGGAGTTCTGCAGCTCTGTTTTCAACAGCTCGCCGGCGGGCAGTTTCTTGATGTGGGCCGGCGAGAGATCCATCAGCTCCTTGGCGATCTCTTCGATGTTCTTGGCCTGCCGTTTTTTTTCCGAGCGGCTCACATAGATTTCTTGCGGGCCGGTATCTCTGTTGCTTGATTTTTTAGTTGCCATGCAAGTTCCCGCTACAGTAGTATTTCGCGTAACTGTGCGGCAGCACCGCATCTGCTTCGCCGCTGCGCTGCTGTCATAGGCCTGTTCGTGTGCAACAGCACACTTCGCAGGCCTCTTTCGCGCATCTGCGGCACTGCTGGACAGTTACGTTCCGTGTTTTTTTTTGTCCAATTTAGATTTTAAGCTGGACAGTTACGCACGTATTTATCTTCCTGGGACAGTAGCATTGCCCGCAAGTTTTTTAAACAAAAAAGGGGACCCATCATGCATTCCCAATCCTTTACCGTCACCCAGCCCACCCGGATCCGTTTCGGGGTAGATGCGATCAACGACCT
>JAZDIS010000313.1:0-2857 GCA_043804705.1 Pseudomonadota bacterium
GCAGCTGGAAAAGGCGCTGGCGAGCAGCCTGAAGACTGATGTGGCCTTGGCCCTGAAGGCGAACCAGTGGCAGAAGGCTGAGCTGGTGCGGGAAGGATTCCAGGAGCACGGTGACTACGTTCTGATGACCAGCGGCACCACTCTTTTTGACCAGGTCGCAGGCACAATTGATTTCAGCCGGCAGGAAGATCAACGGGTGATTCTCAACGGCAAGCCGCACATCCTGCACAACTGCACCCTCCTGCGAAATTTCCAGGAAGAGTCCATGGGACAGCTTATGCTGTTTCAGGACATCTCCGCCCAGGTCGCCAGGAAAAAAGCCTTCATTCTGCACGTTATCCTGGTGACCATTGCTGTCTTGGGGGCGGCCTTTATTGTCCTCTATTACAGTTTCGACCTCCTGCTCGGCCGGCTGGAAAAATATGCGGCGGAAAATAATAAGGCCAAGGAAGAGATGCAGGCTGCCCATGACAAGCTGGAGGAGCGGGTCAAGGAACGGACGGCGGAGCTGGCCGAGAGCAACGAGCGGCTGGAGGACGAGGCGGCCACCCGTCGCCGGGCCGAGGCCAGACTCGATGAACAGCGCGCCTTTCTGGAGACGATCATTGAGTCCATGAGCAATCCCTTTTATGTCATCGACGCCGAATCATACGTGGTTGTCATGGCCAACCAGGCGGCTCGAGCCTTCACCGACACCGAGTTTGCGCCCGGGCTCACCACCTGCTACAGCCTGACCCATCACGTCGAGCAGCCCTGCTCAACGGCAGAGCACCCCTGCCCCTTGGTTGAAGTGAAGAAAAACGGCAAGCCGGTGGTTTTCGAGCATGTGCATTACGATCAGGACAAGGCCCAGCGGTTTGTGGAGGTTTACGCCTATCCGATCTTTGATAAGGACGGCAAGGTTGTTCAGGTGGTGGAATACACGATTGATATCACCGAGCGCAAGAAATCGGAGGAAGCAAGGGAAAAACTTTATTCCCAGCTGGTCGCCTCCCAGAAGATGGAGGCGGTGGGGATTCTGGCCGGCGGGGTTGCCCACGATTTCAACAATATTCTCACCACCATTCTCGGCTACAGCCAGATCATGGCCATGAAGCTCGAGGAGACGCATCCGATGCGGGAGATGGTGAACGAGATTTATCTGGCGGCCGAAAGGGCGGCGGGGCTGACCAGGCAACTGCTGGCCTTCAGCCGTAAACAGATTATGCAAATGAAAGTCGTCAATCTCAATACCATAGTGGCAAACATTTCCAAAATGCTCGGCCGTCTGATCGGCGAAGATATACAGTTGCGTTTTGTCAGGACGGAAGCCATCGGCAATATCCATGCGGACGCAGGGCAGATCGAACAGGTCATCATGAACCTGGTTGTTAATGCCAGGGATGCCATGCCCGATGGCGGAAGTCTGACCATTGAGACCGGCCAGATCGAGCTGGACGAAAAATACGCGGCAACGCGTCCCGGGGTTCAGCCGGGACTGTATGCAGTGATTACGGTCACAGATACCGGTGTCGGCATGACCTCGGAGGTCCAGGAGCAGATTTTTGAGCCGTTTTTTACAGCCAAAACGCGCGGCAAAGGTACGGGGCTGGGCCTGTCCACGGTGTACGGTATCGTAAAGCAGCATAACGGCCACATCTATGTGTACAGCGAGCCGGGCCGGGGCACGACCTTCAAGATTTATCTGCCGGTGATCGGAGGCAGCGTCGAAGAACTGGGCGTCCAGGATACCCGCTCCATGCCGTTGGGCAAAGAAACCGTTCTGATTGTGGATGACGATGCCTCCATCCGTCGTTTGCTTAAAGATACCCTGGAGCCTCTTGGATACGACCTGATCGAGGCGGGCAGCGGTGAGGACGCCCTGGCTGTTCTTGAACGGACAGAGAGGCAGATTCATCTGGTGCTCACCGATCTGATCATGCCGGGAATGAACGGGCAGGAACTGATCGATGCCCTCAGAGCGGCCCGGCCGGGAATCAAGACCATCCTCATGTCCGGCTATACCGACGATATTATCGTGCACCACGGCGCCCTCAAGCCAGGCGTGAATTTCATCAACAAGCCGCTTTTGCCCATTGCCTTGGCAAACAAGATCCGGGAGGTGCTGGAGGCAGAGGCGTCCCATACCGGATGATCTTCGGGTATGCACGATGGGTCAAGACCGGGAGATCCTTGGCAAGGCCATTATTATTTAATTGACAGATCGTCGTGGGTTCTCATAAGTGTGTGTAATCGGCGCTTGCAACGTTGCTTCTTGCCGCGCTTAGCCGGGCAATCCCGCTGAGCAACTTTTTTCGATGGTGGATTCATGGGTCAGTGCAGGTTTTACAAGGTATTGTGCAACTGGCGGGAGGCTTCCCGGTATCTTTTTTATGGTCTGCTCGTCGCGGTCATGGCAAACTTCAATGCCTTGGCCAACCATTTTCTGCATCCGGAAATCCCCTATTTCAATGAGATCCATGTCATCGTCGGCGGCATGATGGCCCTGCTTGTCTGTGTCCTCAGCTTTCTTCTGGAGAACTGCATCCGGCAGGAAGAGAAGAAAAAGAAGGAAGCGAGCGACATGCCCAGCAGAGGTACGGGGCCGGTTCCCTGGGTGCTGGCGCTGATCTGGACCCTGTTGACCGCCTCCCTGCTGGCCTGGTCGGTTTTCCACCGGCAGCAGGCCATGATGGCCGAGGCAATGAGTACAGCCCGCACCGTCTTTGAGAAGGACCTGGTCTACTACCGCTGGGCGGCCGGGCAAAAAGGGCTGTTTGTGCCGATCTCCAGCACTTCCCAGCCTAACCCCTACCTGGAAGACATGGTGGAAGAGCCCCGGGTCTTGACAACCTCGGGCCAGGCGCTGGCGCTGGTC
>JAZDIS010000314.1:0-3353 GCA_043804705.1 Pseudomonadota bacterium
GATAAGGGGGCCTGGCCTTGAAAGGTGGCGTTTGCTTCAAAAGAATCGCGGCGGAAAGGATGTTGCCTGAAAACGGGGCTCGTGCGTGAGGTAAAGATTCCTCCTGATTAGCGCTAATCTTTCGCCAGGACACGTAGTACCGTTTTTTGCAACATGGTGTACTGCCCGGTCACCGCCAAAAACTGCCTCGGGTAGAGCTCCAGGGAGAGCGGCCACAATCGGGTTCCGGACCCTCCGGCCAATACCACCGCCACAATCATCTTTGGCATCGGTTCATCCATTTTTTCCATCCAAGCCAATCTCTCCAGCCAGAGGCCGCAGCTCAGGCATACCCATTGGGGTTGGCCGACTGCCAACGCCAGGCATCTCGGCACATTTCGTCAATTCCCCTCTCGGCCTGCCAGCCCAGCTCTCGCTTGGCCTTGGTGGGATCGGCGTAACAGACGGCAATGTCGCCCGGACGACGATCGACAATCCGATATGGCACCTTTTGGCCGGAGGCCTGTTCAAAGGCCTTGACCATCTCAAGCACGCTGTATCCCTTACCGGTGCCCAGGTTATAAATGACCACCCCCGGGTTACCCTTCAATTTTTCAATGGCCTTGAGGTGCCCCTTGGCCAGATCGACCACATGGATGTAATCGCGCACCCCGGTACCGTCTGGCGTAGGGTAATCCCCGCCGAATACGCTTAATTCCGGAAGACGCCCCACCGCCACCTGTGCCACATAGGGCATCAGATTGTTGGGGATGTCGTTGGGGTCTTCGCCGATACGGCCGCTGGCATGGGCACCCACCGGATTAAAGTAGCGCAGCAGGACAACATTCCAGGAAGTATCCGCCACATGCAGATCCTGGAGAATATGTTCGATGAACAGCTTGGAGGCGCCATACGGGTTGGTGGCGGAGAGGTGAAAATCCTCGGTTATCGGTACCGAACTGGGATCGCCGTAAACCGTGGCGGAAGAACTGAAAACCACATTCTTGACCTGGTGCTCAGCCATCACCTTGCACAATCCCAAGGTCCCGGCAATGTTGTTGCTGTAATAACGCAGCGGCATGCTCACCGACTCGCCCACTGCCTTGAGTCCAGCAAAATGGATCACCGCCTTGATGGTGTTTTCCCGGAAAACAACAGAAAGCCTTTCCGTATCGCGCAGATCCACTTCGTAAAAGGCAATCGACTTTCCGGTTAATTCTTCAACGCGGTCGATAACCTCTTCTTTTGCATTGCAGAGGTTATCGACAACCACAACCTCGTACCCGGCCTCAAGCAACTCCACGCAAGTGTGACTGCCGATATAGCCGGCGCCGCCTGTTACCAGAATCTGTTTCCCCTTTTTTTTCTCTGTCTTTATCAACTTATGTCCTCATCGCAAAT
Source organism: Pseudomonadota bacterium (assembly GCA_043804705.1). Classification (GTDB taxonomy): domain Bacteria; phylum Desulfobacterota; class Desulfobulbia; order Desulfobulbales; family Desulfurivibrionaceae; genus Thiovibrio. The sequence goes on from JAZDIS010000314.1 coordinate 1,381, forward strand.
ACCCCTGCTCCTCAAGAAAAGTGGCTTAACACCTACTACACAAAATTGTGGCAGGATCACCTTTTTGTCGTCCCTGTTTTTAGTCTTCATTTGAACATGGCATGGGCCGACCCATGGCAGTCGCCGCAGGCGGTGAATTTCCCCGTCATCCCCTGGGAATGGGGGCTGATTCCGTGACATTCCTGACAGCGAGGAATGGTACCGTGGTTGCCTTTATGACAGGTGATGCATTCCAGCCGCTGATGCCGGGCTTTTCCTGATTGCAGGGCTTTCAATGTAGCGCCATGGCAGGCTCCGCAGGTCGCTGAAGGGGTGTCCGCGGCAAAATTCACCGCGAGTACCGGCACCGGCGCATGGGCAGCCTGATGGCACATTTTGCAGCCGCCTTGGACCGTGCTCTGGGCTGAATGCGGGGGGTGACATTCGACACAGGTGGGGATCGAACCGTGTTCGCTTTTGTGGCAGAAAACGCAGCGCAGATTTTTATGGAGGGTCTTGCTGGTTGTCAGGATCTTGTCAACCTGGGAATGGCAGCTCGCGCAGTGTTGTGACGGAATCGAGCCGTCATAGCGGATCAGCTTCGGCTTGTGGGCTTTGTGGCACAGCCGGCAATCGGCCTGAATCATTTCCGGTGAATGGGATCGATGGCAACCCATGCAGACGGGAATGAGGCCATGGGTTTCGTGGCAAGCGGTGCAGCCCTCGGTGACGTGTTTGCTGGGAAACTTCTCCATATCCACTCCTTGAGGAGAATGGCAGGTGAGGCAGGGGGCGGTGGTTCTCTTGGGGAGGCGTAACTTGCGGGGGCTGTGGGCGTTGTAATGGCAGGAGGAGCAGTCATCGATCCGGAAATGGGCGGAGCCGCGGTGGCATTTCTTGCAGGAGGGAATGATGTTCCTCTCCTCGGGCGGATGCCCTTGGTGGCAGTCAATGCAGGTCAGTCTTGATTTGTGGGCCAAGCCGGAGGAACTGATGACCTGGAGAACCTTGGCATGGCATTTGCCGCAATCATCCAGATTCAAGGCGGATGTTTTTTTTTCTCCGGCCATTGCCTGGGGTGCCAGTCCGGCAGAGACCGCTGTCATCAAGGCCATCCCTGCCAGCATCAGGGTGAGCGCAAATTTCTGTCTGTCCGGCATATGCAAAAAAATATCTCCAGTGTCGGCGCTGTTCTCGGTCTTCCCTGGCCCATTAACAAGGGCTCAGTTCGTCTGGATTGTTAAATTACTCATCCGATGGAGGTGGTGTCAACAAAATCTGCCGGGCAGAGTGACTGTATCCGCTGAATATTATTTCTGTCCACGTATTTGCAAAGCCGAATCAAAGTGTTGCATTTCAAATGCTTTTTCGCATTCATGGCAATTCCAACATTGGGATCTGCAATTTTTTAATATTTTTGCAAGCCGTTTCCCTTTAACTGTTTTCCAGAAATTAGGCATCGTTTTCAACATCTCTAATTTTTGTTTATAATCGTTTTTAATAAACTCAGCATCAACCCAGCCAAAATTCCACCAGTGCAACGGCATTATGTTGTCGTTAATTACCTCAGTGAAAGTGTTGGAATATATAATCTCATCCGGGGCGCATGGAGTATAATCAAATCTATATTTCTTTTGGTGCTCGAAGACCCAACAGGCTTTTTTGTTTCCAACATCACCTGGCGGAAAAGTGAAAAGGCTAAATCTGCCGGAGTATTTAAAGATATCATTAAGCTGGGCAATTTCATTAAATGTTTCTTTGTCCGAAACTATAAAATCAATGGCATTTCTCGGTAATTTACCGAATGGTTCATTGAATCTCCAGTTATCACATGTCAATTTGCTTAATGTGTTGAAATACTGTCCGCCAATATATTCCCCCAGCGAATCGTGCTCTTTTTTGAATGGGCAACTATAGAGACATCCTTCCTGTATCAATAAGCTTGTGAGAATTTTCTTGGCTGGCTTATATGTTTTGTTGTAATAATCAACGGC
>JAZDIS010000315.1:0-2485 GCA_043804705.1 Pseudomonadota bacterium
GCTGTGTTTTTTCTTTCGTTGCCTCACTACCCATATAGCGAGCCCATAGCCATCCGCTGTTTTGTAACCTTTAGGAACCCTGGCATGCCCCTCCAGGTCTGCGAATTCCTTGAGGCTACGAAATCCTTCTTCCCATTTATCAATAAATGCATCCCAGCTCCATCCGGGCAGTGCTTCCAGCCGTGCCTTGCGCTCCGATGACAGGCTGTCTTTTGTTCTTCGTTGGGTCGATACCCACTGACCGAGTCGATATCCATCCACCGTTTTGTAATTGCCATGAACCTTAGCATGCCCCTCGCAAGCTATGAACGCCTCCAACAACCCAAACCAAAAATTCCAAGACGCCGTGACCTGCTCCACCAAATAAGTACGCAACGCTTTGCCAAACCCGGCATCCACCGTAGCAGGCAGATCAAGGGTAATTTTACGCAGGCCGCCGGCGCTGATCCCTGCCCCTGGTTTTCTCCCCAGCTCCGTCCTGAGCTGATCCAATTCGCAAGCCAGGACATCATCGTGCGCCTTGAGGGCATTCAGCACATCCCAGATGGGTTTGAAGTGGCTGGCCTCAATCGTGTCCTCGGCATTTTGCCCGGCGGCAATGAACACCGGCAGGACAATGGTGCCGGCCTTTTTATCGGGGCTCAGGCGAATGGCGCGGCCAACGGCCTGGATGATGTCCACCTGGCTGCTACGCGGGTCGATAAATGCCACGCCATCGAGCGAGGGCACATCCACACCCTCGGACAGACAGCGCGCATTGCTCAACAGCCTGCGTTCCTCCGCACCCAGGGTTTTGAGTTGATCGAGCTTGGCCTTGCGCTTGCTGGCGGGCATCTTGCCGGAGACGAAGTCGGTGCACAGGGTTCCGCCGGGCCGGTGTTCGTCGCTGATCCAGGTCATAATCTGCCGGATGTCGGTGGTGAAGGCTTCGGCCCGGTTAACGCGGCTGTGGAAGCTGATGATGCGCTTGAGGTCGTAGTCCTTGACGGCCTTGAGCAGGCCGATCTGGGCGGCACGCGATTCGCTGTCGGTTTCAATCCCCGTATCGGTGGCCACCAGTTCGCGGTTGGCGATCCATTGCGCGATGGTGGGGTCGTCCACGCCGATGATGACGACCCGGTAATCGGTGAGCAGTTTGTTCTCGATGGCCTTGCCAAACGGCAGGACGTACAGCACTTCGCCAAACAGGGCGGCATTGTCCATGCCGACCACTTCCACCCCCCGATCTTCGGCAGCCTTATGGACTCTGCTGGTGTAGGTGCGCGGGGTGGCGGTGGCGAACAGCCGTTTGGTGCTGCGTATCTGGGCGTTGTCGAGGATGGCGGTGAAATCGCTGCCGACCATGCCCGCGCAACGGTGGGCTTCGTCCGCCACGATCAGGTCGAAAGCGGGGCTGGCTAGGTCGGCTTGGGCAGCGGCGATAACGGAGGAAGACTGGTAGGTGGAGAAAATCACCCGGTTGCCTGCGCCGCTGAGGAAGCGTTGTACTTCGTCGCCATCGGAGGTGACGGGAAAGGCCAGATCGGCCACGCTGTGGATGGCCTCATCGCTGCCCTTGGAGCCGACGGTTTGATCCGAGCAAACGCACAGCACCTCAAACGGGGTGGCGGCGGCGAAGGTCCATTCTCGCAGAAGCTGGGAGAGCAGCCCCAAGGACGGCACCAGCACCAGTGTGCGTTGCGCGGCCAGATGTTCCTTGAGCCAGAGGGTGACATAGGTTTTGCCGGTGCCGCAGGCCATGATGAGCTGGCCACGATCAGCCCTTTGCAGCCCTTGTGCTACGGCGGCGATGGCTTCGTGCTGGTGGTTGCGCGGTTCGGGCCGGGCTTTGCGTTTGGCCTGCGGCAGGGCGGAAAAGTTGGCGGGATAATCCAGTTCGGCGCGTTCGAAATCGGACAGCAGAAAGCGGATGACGGGTTTTTCCTGCGCATCGCAGACTTGCTTTGCGTTGCCGCCGATGCGGTCGGTGGTGGCGATCAGCAGGCGGTGTTTGATGCTGGGCCGGTTCGATTCGCTGAGGAATTTATCGACATCGTGTTTGGTGATGTCGTAGTCGGGCGAGTAGCACTTGGCCTGCACTGCCCAGTGCTCGCCGTTTTTGTGGCGAAAGACAAGGTCAACCCCGCAGTCCGGCCCCCAGCGATCCGGCCACTCCTGCCAAAACCATATCTGGTCAACCTGGGTTGACCATTCGGGATCGGTTTTGAGAAACCATTTGGCGAAGTGCTCGAACTGCTTCCCGCGCTTGCCCGGATCAGGGTCCAGGCTGTTGTAGAAATCGGCAAATTGGTTGGACATTTTTCATTCAACTATTTAGAAATTCCAGCGGGTCAGGTTTGCCTTTCTGCTATTTACTGCTCAGCGAGCGGCACATCTGGAATATTTTAGGCTCTCCGGAGCCGGATGAAAAACAGGGGTGGTTATGGTGATGATGATGTCAACAGGACAGGGTCTTAATGATAAGGCCTGCCACGGTCGCGACAGC
>JAZDIS010000316.1:0-4202 GCA_043804705.1 Pseudomonadota bacterium
CCCCAGCGGTCGTTTAAATCTTTTTGCTTCTTTTGATCTTTTGGAATTTGTTGTACAGGCGGTTGCGGCGCAAAGCCCGGCCGCCTTTTTTGCGCGCGGGATTCTGACTATTCGGGCCGGATTTCCTGCTTGAGCAGGCAGCAGGAAATCCGGTGGCGCGGGCTGCCGTCCGGCAGGTATTCGAGGTTGCCGGGCTGCAGGAGTTTGTTCATCACGCAGCCCTCGGGGATATCCAGGGAAAAGAGCTTTTTTTCGCTGATCCCGCTGCTTTCAATCAGGCAGTTGTCTTCAATGCGGAAGGTGTGCAGGGGGAAATCCTCGCACAGCGGGCAGAGGTAAACCCGGCCATTGGGAAAGATGAAGTAGTTCTCCGCCACATTGCCCGCGCAGAGAAACTCCTCCCCCGGCTCCAGGAAAACCTTGGGATAGATGACATGGATTCCCCGTCGGGCCGCATCCTTAGCCACCCCGGGGATCACGGCCAGCCACTCTTCCGGGGCGACCTGCAATTTGGCCTCCTGTTCGCTTGCCGATTTGCCGCGCAGGCCGATGACCTGAATGAAAAATCGCTTGCAGCCCAAGCGCTCCAGCAGCTCGGGCATTGCCGCCAGATGCGCGATGTTCAGGCGGCTCACCGTGTAAATCAGGCTCACCTCAAAGCCCCGACCAATGGCCTTTTGCAGATTGGCGGTGCAGGTGGCGAAAACCCCGGCTCCGCGAAGCGCATCGTTTACCTCCGGGGTCGGCCCGTCCAGACTGAAGCTGAGCACCGCCTCGTCGGGCTTGAGCCGCTTGAGCAGGTCATGGTGCAGGTAGCCGTTCGAATCCACGGTGATGGTTTTGTAGCCCAGGGACCGGGCATGGCGGATGCCGTGGATCAGATCCGGGTGCAGGGTCGGTTCGCCGCCCAGAAAGATGACATTGCTTTCCTTGCGGGGATCATAAAAAAGGCTGAGCCATTGCTCCATGGTTTCGCGGGAAACGGCCCCGGTGCCGTGCTGGGCCGGGTTGACGTAGCAATGCCGGCAGGAGAGGTTGCAGGCGGTCAGGATGTGAAAGAAGATGTTGCGCTCGTGCGGCTTGAAGTGCAGGGTCTTGGCGACAGGCTGGTTCATGGCGTGGGCTGTTCAGGGTTGGGCTAAGGTGTATTCTGCCAGCAGACTGCCCTGCCAGTAGTTGTTTTCCCGGCTGGTGAAAAAGATCTTGAAAAGCGCGAGGCTTTCCCGGCGCAGGACATGGGGCAGGATGCGCACCTCCGGTTCCATGCCCCGGTAGAGGGGAGTGAGCTGCGCAAGTTGCAAGCCCGTGCCGCCGCCCATGGCGTCCTCATAGGCATAGACAAAGGTGCGGATGCCGTTGAGCAGCAGGGTGCTGTAGCACATGAGGCAGGGCTCCATGGTGGAATAGACCGTAAGGGTATCTCGGGCGATATCCGGCTGGCGGGCAAGCAGGTCCCGCAGGGCGACAATCTCGGCATGGTCCAGTTCGTTGGCTGTTTCGCTTTGGCTGTTTTTGCGCCTGCCCATGGCCACCGGTTCGTCTCCGGCAACAATGACGGCGCCCACTGGAAATTCGTTGCCGGCCAGGGCTTGTTCTGCCTGTTGCAGGGCAAGGCGCATGAATGTTTCGTGAGGCATGGAAAACCTTTTGGTGAGAGGTGATTTTGTCTTACCAGTCTGCCCGGAAGCCGTCAAGCCGGAAAGCGGGCGGCAAGCCATGAAGGGAAGTACCAGGGGGTGCTTGAAAAACGCGGAAAAATAGGGTATTGAGTTCGGCTGAATATAAAAAAAAGACCGAGGAGAAATCGATGAACGCGGAAGAGACGCAATGCATTCCCTATGAAGTGGCCAAGGAGCTGGTCGGCGCGGTGATGGAAGAGGAGCACCTCCAGGAGGCCAACCGGAGGGTGTTGACCGTGTATGGCACAAACGACCAGGAAATCTGCTGGTTCGACGCCGAGGACATCTTTGCCGAGATGGCGGCCAGCGAGGGTGGAATTCCCAGAAATGAAGACGACATGAAGGCCAAGGCCGTGGAGCTGATCCTGCATCAGATTCCGAAATGGGCGGTTGAGGATCTGCTCAAAAAGATGGGGCTCGACAAGAAGTAAGGCAAAGAGGTGATGGATTCGCAACAATTGCCCTTCGCCAGGTTCAGGATGAACGGATAACTTCTTAGTATGCCGTGATATTCCGTTCGTGCTGAGCCTGTCGAAGCACCTTTTATTCTATTCCACCCCCGGCGGCATGGGCGGTATTTTTTCGCCGCCCAGCACATAGCCGCCGTCCAGCCGCAGTACCGCTCCCGTCATGTAAGTGGCGTCCTGTAAGAGAAAGAAAACCGCCGCGATGATTTCCTCAATCTTGCCGGTTCTCTTCAGCAGGATATGGTCGCGGATGGCGCTCTGCTGCTCCGCGTTGAGCAGGCCCCAGCCCCGGGTCTGTCCGGCGTGTCTGGTTTCAAAAAAACCCAGCATCAGCTCGTTGACCCGTACGTTGGGAGCGCCCTCCCTGGCCCAGGTTTCCGTAAAGGAGGAGACGGCGCGGTTGGCCGCAGAGTAGCCATCGTTGAAGATGAGTCCCGCCGGGCCGGAGCGTCCGACAATTCCGGCGATGGAAGAAAGGGTGATGACCGCGGACTCGGCGTTTTTCTGTAAAAGGGGAAGGGCGGAACGCATAACCCACCATTTGGCCCGGAGGGTGGTGGCCATCTCCAGCTCCCATTGCTCCGGGGTATAGGGGCCGTGGACAATGGGCATGCCGCCGCGCTCGATATTGTTGATCAGGATGTGGAGCGTGCCGTAGCGTGCCTGGATGCCGGCGAGAAGTTCCTGGATGGCCGCCGGCTCGCGCAGGTCGATCTTAACCGCCAGATGGCCGTTGCCAAGGGCGGCAAGCTCCTCCTGCATGAGGGCTGCTTCCGCGGGCCAGTCATAGTGCGTAAGCACCACCGTGGCCCCGGCCTTGGCCAGGGCGAGGCCAACTGCCTTGCCGATCCCCTTTGCCCCACCGAGAACCAGGGCTATTTTGCCTTGAAGATTCATTGGCGATCCAAGCCTCTGGCTGCAGCCAAAGGGCGGGTTATCTTTTTTTGCCTGAGCCGGATTTTTTTGGCGATGGCTCCGGCGATTTTTTCTTTTCTTTCTTGCCTGGAGGCGCTGACTTTTTTCCCTTGCTTGAAGAGGGATGGATACGCTTTTTGGATGTTCCGGACGATTTTTTCTTTTTAAGGCGAGAGGGTTTATTTTTCCCGCCGGCGGAGGTAGCGGACGGCTCTGTGCGGATGGAAAACAAAGGAATGCTGGTCCCGGCCCGATCAAAATGCAGCGGTTCGTCACAGAGCTTGTAGGCCGTGGTCTGGAAGGGGATTCTCAGATGCTGCCCCAGGGAAAGCCTTTCATGTTCGAGATTGTTGGCCTTCAGCAGGGTGGTTTTGCTCAGTTTGTATTTTCGGCGGATGGTGGTCAGGGTTTCCCCGCGCTTCACCACATGGTCGTTGAACTCGGTGACCGTTACCGGGCGGACCCTGGGAAGATTTTTGGCCACTAAATCACTCTTGCCGGGCGGCACCCGCAACGGGTAGTCCGCTTCGGAAGGCGGGGTGATGGCCCTGGACAGGTGCCGGTTGAGGGCGAGGATCTCCTCGTCGGGAAGATGGCAGGCCAGGGCCACAGCCTTGATCGGGGTTCCTCTGGGCACCAGGACGGTCTCGTAGTCCAGCGGTTCGTCATAAGTAATGCTGTCAAATCCGTATTTTTCCGGATCCTTGGCAATCATGATGGCGGCGATGAGTTGCGGGACGTAAAGCTTTGTTTCCGAGTGGATATACTGGCTCTGGGCAATCTCCCAGAAATCGTCGGTGTCGGACTGCTTCATGGCCCGTTTGATTCTTCCTTCCCCGGCATTGTAGGCGGCCACAGCCAGATGCCATGAATCAAACTGTTTGTACAGGTTTGCAAGATAAGCGGCAGCCGCCTTTGTCGATTTTACCGGATCGCGCCGTTCGTCAACATAATTGTTGACCGTCAGGCCGTAGCTCTGGCCGGTGGCCCGCATGAACTGCCAGGTCCCCACCGCGCTGGCCCTGGAAGAGACCGTGGTGTTGAAGCCGCTTTCGATCATGGGCAGATAGGCGAGATCCAGAGGAAGTCCGGCCTTGGTAAACTCTTCCTTGATCATGGGCAAATAGCGTGAGGAGCGGGC
>JAZDIS010000317.1:0-9211 GCA_043804705.1 Pseudomonadota bacterium
GCCCGGTGCCGCAGCCGATCTCAAGGATTCGTCCGGGACCGCCCGCCCCGCCGCGGCCCTCGGGAAGCTCCCGGAGCAAGCGGAGCGCCAGATCCTTCTGCACGTCGGCATGGGCGTCATAGGTGCCGGCGGCGCGGGAAAACCGTTGCCGGATTCTTTGTTTCCCTGCCTCACTCACCTGGGGCAAACCCCCGCTCGAGAAAAAGAGCATGCCCGCCATGCTCGATGACGGTGAAACAGGCTCCGGGAATCACGGCCTGCTCCGTCACCGGCGCGATGATATCCCGCCGCCCGTGACGGCAAAAAACCGGGCATTGCACCCCTTGCGCAGGCAAGCGCCATTGAGCCAGATAGTCGAGACCCCGGCCGAGAACCTGCATGTCCAGAGATTCCATGAGCGTCTCCTGCTGTTCGGCCATAAAGCGCCGGGATTCTTTTCCATAGCCCAGAAGGCTCTTCCGGTAAAAATCGCGCAAAAATGCCGAGGGATCGGCCGCAAGACCCTGGCGGATGGCACTGATTTCCGAGGATGGCCAAAAAGCCCGCATGCCCAGCAAGGTCAGACTCGTCACCTGTGCGGGAAAAGCACCGGCAAAATCATACGCCAGGAAGGCGCCCATGGACCAGCCGACCAGCTGGATGGTTTCAAGATGGTGTCCGGCAAGAAAGGCCAGAATTTCCGGCAGGGTGGTGGCCGGATCCAGCGGGGTGTCCGGCCTTGCCCAGTAGCAGGTCTGTTCCGCCAGATCGAGAACCTGACCGGAAAATCCCCAGCCCGGCAGGAACAGGACGGGAGGGTGCGGCACTTGTTTGTCCACCGCTGCCTTGTAAATCCAGCTCGGCGCCATCACTGTTCAGACATGAACGGGTTACAAAAGAACACCGGCTTCAACCGGCGCCAGGCAAACAACCGCGACACGATATTGATTACCCTCTGCATGCATCCTGATTCTCCAAAAACCATTGGTAGACCTCTTCAATCCCCTGCCGCAGAGAAATTTGCGCCCGCCAACCGAGTCTGGTCAATTTTGAGACATCAAGCAGCTTACGGGGAGTCCCATCCGGCTTACCGGTGTCGTAAACGATTTCTCCGGCAAATCCCACCACCTCCCCGACCAGCTCAGCCAGCTCGGCAATGGTCAGATCGTGGCCAACCCCGACATTGACGATTTCCTCCCCCGCATATTCCCGCATCAGGAATAATGCCGCATCGGCAAGATCATCCACGTGCAGAAATTCACGGCGCGGCGAGCCGGTGCCCCAGACCACCACTTCCTTGGCCGCGCTCGTCTTAGCCCCATGAAATTTGCGGATCAGGGCAGGGAGCACATGGGAGTTGGCGAGATCGAAATTATCCCCAGGGCCATAGAGATTGGTCGGCATCAGGGAAATGGCGTCAAAGCCGTACTGACGCCGGTACGCCTGACACAGCTTGATCCCGGCGATCTTGGCGATGGCGTACCATTCGTTGGTTTCCTCAAGGGGGCCGGTCAACAGGCAATCTTCCGGCATGGGCTGGGGCGCGAATTTCGGATAAATGCAGGAGGAGCCCAGGAAGAGCAGCTTCCGCACCCCAGACTTATACGCGGCCTCAATGGCATTCAGCTCGATCTGCAGATTATCGCGGATAAAATCCGCCGGATAGCTGTTATTGGCCTGAATGCCTCCCACCTTGGCCGCCGCCAGAAAAACATATTCGGGCCGCACCGCGAAAAAAAAATCCTGCACTGCGGACTGATTTGTCAGGTCCAGTTCCGCATGCGTGCGGGTTATGAGCCGGGAATAGCCCTCCCGCTGGAGCAGGCGCACAATGGCACCGCCCACTAAGCCGCGATGCCCGGCGATATAAATCCTGCTCTCTTTATTATTCATTATACTGGTAAGTCTTGAACCCTTCCTGCCTGCACAGGGCATCCCGCTGCGCAGCGGTCAGATCTTCGCGCACCATTTCCGCCACCATGTCCATGAAGGCGATCTCCGGAACCCAGCCTAATTTTTCCCGGGCCTTGCCGGCATCGCCCAAGAGGGTTTCCACCTCGGTGGGCCGGAAATAACGAGGATCGACCCGGATAACCGTGTCCCCCACCTGCGGGGATTTCTTCGCGATCCCCGGCGGAAGTTTTGTGGTGTCGACGGAATCGATGATCCCGGCTTTCTCAACGCCCTCCCCGTGCCAACGCAGGCCAATACCAAGCTCCGCAAAGGAAAACCCGCAAAATTCCTGCACCGAATGCTGTTCGCCGGTGGCGATCACGTAATCCTCCGGGCTCTCCTGCTGAAGCATGAGCCACTGCATCCGGATATAATCCTTGGCATGCCCCCAGTCCCTTTTGGCCTCAAGGTTGCCGAGATAGAGACAATCCTGCAGTCCCAAGGCAATACGGGCGGCCGCGCGGGTGATCTTCCGGGTCACGAATGTTTCGCCGCGGATCGGAGATTCGTGGTTGAACAGGATGCCGTTGCAGGCATAAATCCCGTAGGCCTCGCGGTAGTTTACGCAAATCCAATAGGAGTACAACTTGGCCACCGCATAGGGGGAACGGGGATAAAACGGGGTTGTTTCCCGTTGCGGGGTTTCCTGGACCTTGCCGAACAACTCCGAGGTCGAGGCCTGATAAAACCTGGTCTTCTTGGTAAGCTCCAGAATGCGGATGGCTTCAAGCAAGCGCAAGGTTCCCAAGGCATCGGCATTGGCCGTGTATTCCGGGGTCTCGAAGGAAACCGCCACATGGCTCTGGGCGGCGAGATTATACAATTCGTCCGGCTGCACCTGCTGGATGATCTGAATCAGGTTGGTGGAATCGGTCATATCGCCATAGTGGAGAATAAACTTCCGCCCGGATTGATGCGGATCCTCATACAGGTGATCGATACGATCCGTATTAAAAGAGGAGGCGCGGCGCTTGATGCCATGGACCTCGTAGCCTTTTTCCAGGAGAAACTCCGCCAGATAGGCGCCGTCCTGCCCTGTCACTCCGGTAATCAGTGCTTTTTTCTTCATCTCCGCTCCTGCTCCTGATGAACTCCCGTTGCCGGCTCCATGGTTTTCGCCATGGCCAATTTCACAGAAAAATGCTGTATACTCTTACCAAAATCATCCGGCACCATGCTGCGGTCATAAGCAGAGATTCGCCGTATCCGTACTGCGACACATCCTACTATGGAAGCGGCAAATTCTCAAGCCGCCGCTGCCATAAACCTCACAAGACGGAGAAAAACCAGCATGGCAGACTATGATTATGATCTCGGCATCATCGGCGGCGGCGCCGCAGGGCTCACGGTCGCTTCCGGCGCGGCGCAGCTTGGGGCCAAGGTCTTGCTGGTGGAAAAAGAAGCGGCCTTGGGAGGCGATTGCCTCCACTACGGCTGCGTGCCGAGCAAGACCCTGCTCAAGACCGCCCATGTCTATCACCTCATGAAAAACGGGCCGAAATTCGGCCTTCCGGCCATTATCCCGCCTGCGGTGGATTTCCGGCACATCGCCGCCCGGATCAACTCGGTGATCAGCGCCATCCAGGAGCACGACTCGGTGGCCAGGTTTTGCAAGCTCGGCGCCAGGGTCGAATTCGGTAAGCCGGTGTTCAGCGACGAACACGCCATTGCCCTGGGCGGCAAAAGCATCTCCGCCCGCGCCTGGGTCATCGCCACCGGTTCATCCCCGGAGATCCCGGCCATCGAGGGGCTGGACACTACCCCCTATCTGACCAACCGCGACCTCTTCTCGCTTGAGACACTGCCCGCCTCGATGATCATTTTCGGTGCCGGACCCATTGGCGTCGAAATGGCGCAGGCCTTCTGCCGCCTGGGCACCAGGGTGACGGTAATCCAGCGCAGCGGCCAGATATTAAGCAAGGAAGACCGGGATCTGGCCGAGATCGTCCAGCAGACTTTGGCAGAGGAAGGCGTCACCTTTCTCCTGAACACCACGGTGGTCCGGGTGGGTAATCCGGGGCGCGAACGGGAGGTGGTGGTAAAGAATGCGGCGGGCGAGACCATGACCCTCAAGGGTGAGGCGATCCTGGTCGCCCTTGGCCGCGCCCCCAACGTGAAGGGTATTGGTCTGGAGAAAATCGATATCCCTTTCGATCATAACGGCATCGCGGTGAACAGCTATCTGCGGACCAGCCACCGGCACATCTATGCGGCCGGCGACGTCATCGGCGGCCATCAATTCACCCATGTCGCCGGATATGAAGGCGGGGTGGTCCTACGCAATGCTGTTTTTCATCTGCCCCAAAAAGCCGATTACACCAATGTGCCTTGGTGCACCTATACCCATCCGGCCCTGGCCAGCATCGGCTTAAACGAAAAACGCGCCCAGCAAGCCGGAATCGGCTACACGGTCTGGAGCGAGGAGTTTACCGGCAACGACCGGGGCTTGGCCGAGGGAGAAAGCGCCGGGATGATCAAGCTGCTGCTCGACCGCAGGGGAAGGCCGCTTGGCGTTCAGATTCTCGGCCCCCAGGCCGGGGAGCTCCTGGGCGAGTGGGTGGCGGCGATGAACGGCGGGATGGGGTTGGCCAAGATTGCCTCGGCCATCCATCCATACCCTACTCTGGGCGAGATCAACAAAAGGGTGGCTGGTGCGGTTTTTGCCAAAAAAATATTTTCCGCGCCCGTGCGCAAGGGCCTCCGCTTCTTTTTCGGCCTCAGAGGCGGGGGGTGAGCCTCACCCAACACCAGGACATCCTTAACAATTGACAATACCGGAATCATGGTCTAGGTTTACTGCACTAATGGCGATGGAGTTCGCCTTTGAGCGCTTTCCCGGCGAAGCTGATGACTCCTACTCTTGAACCAAAGGGTAGGAGTTTTTTTTATTTCCCCGCATTGGGGAAATATTCTTCATGAGGTGCGAACATGACAACCGCGGCCTTCATCGCGGGCTTCGGGGCGTTGGGCTGCCTCGCCCGCTATTACCTGTCAAGTTGGCTCTATGCCCTTCTGGGGCGGAACTTTCCCTATGGCACCCTTGCGGTCAATATTGCCGGCGCTTTTCTCATCGGCCTGGTGATGGAATATGGCCTACGGAGCACCCTCATCTCGCCGAATCTGCGCCTTGGCCTTACGATCGGTTTTATGGGCGGGTTGACCACCTTTTCCACCTTCAGCTATGAGACCTTCACGCTGATGGAAGATGGCCAGATTATCACCGCATTTCTCAATATCCTGGCCAGTGTGGCGGTGTGCCTCGCATTCACCTGGCTCGGAATTCTTGTTGCCCGGCAAATAGCATAGGAGGAGCCATCCATGTCCAAATTTATTGGGGAAAAAGTTCTGATGCGGATTTTTGTGGGGGAGGCCAAGAAGCACGGGCACCGCCCCCTCTACGAGGTATTGGTGGAACTTTTTCTCGCCGAGGGTTTTGCCGGGGCCACCGTGTTGAAAGGCGTGATCGGCTTCGGGGCTCAGCGGATTTATCACACCCACAAGCTCCTTGAACTCTCGGCCGACATGCCGATGGTGGTGGAGGTTGTGGAAAGCCAGGAAAAGATCGAGGCGATCATGCCCAAGGTGGATGCCATCATGGAAAGCGGCATGATCACTCTGGAAAAAGCCACGGTGATCCGTTACACTCACCGGCAGGAAAATGAATAACCAACAGGGAGGTCTTTAATGCTCTACGCGACGGAAGTGGAAAAAATGACCTGCGTGGCCAAAGGGGCGAATCACGGCCCGGCGCCGATTCCGCAGGAGGGCCGCTGGACACGGGCCAAAGAGATCAAAGATATCGCCGGGCTGACCCATGGCGTGGGCTGGTGTGCTCCGCAGCAGGGCGCCTGCAAACTCACCCTCAACGTGAAGGATGGTCTTATCGAAGAAGCGCTGGTGGAGACCATCGGCTGCTCGGGCATGACCCATTCGGCGGCCATGGCAGCGGAAATCCTGCCGGGCAAGACCATTCTGGAGGCGCTTAACACTGATCTGGTATGCGATGCCATCAATACCGCCATGCGGGAGCTGTTCCTGCAAATCGTCTACGGTCGCACCCAGACCGCCTTTTCGGAGGGGGGGCTCCCCATCGGCGCCGGCCTGGAAGATTTGGGCAAAGGCATGCGCAGCCAGGTTGGGACCATGTACGGCACTTTAGCCAAGGGGGTGCGCTATCTGGAGATGGCCGAAGGGTACGTGACGCGTCTGGCTCTGGACGATAACGATGAGGTCATCGGCTACGAGTTTATCCATCTGGGCAAGATGATGGAGATGATCCACAAGGGCATGGACGCCAACGAGGCTTTGAGCAAGGCGACGGCGAGCTACGGCCGCTTCGGCGAAGCCACTCGCACCATCAATCCACGTCACGAATAAACGGGAGGACTTTAGATATGGCCCTGTTTGAAAGTTACGAACGAAGAATTGGAAAAATCACCCCCGTGCTGGCCCAGTATGCCCTGACCTCCATGGAAGAGGCCCGCGCGCTGTGCGAAAAAAATGGGGTGGATGTCTACGGCATCGTCAGAGGCATTCAGCCGATCTGTTTCGAGAACGCCTGCTGGGCGTATATCCTCGGCGCGGCCATCGCCCTGAAAAAAGGGGAAACCAAGGCGGTGGATATTGCCCGCACCCTGGGCGAGGGGCTCCAGGCCTTCTGCATCCCCGGCTCCGTGGCGGAAGATCGCAAGGTGGGCCTTGGTCACGGCAATCTGGCCTCCATGCTGCTTGTGGAGGAGACGAAGTGCTTCGCCTTCCTGGCCGGCCATGAATCGTTTGCTGCCGCGGAAGGGGCCATCGGCCTCGCCCGCTCTGCCAACAAGGCCAGAAAGGAGCCGTTGCGGGTCATCCTGAACGGGCTCGGCAAGGACGCGGCCCAGATCATCTCCCGCATCAACGGCTTCACCTACGTGCAGACCCAGTTCGACTATGGCGCCGGTACCTTGGCAATCGTGCGGGAAGTGGCCTACTCCAAGGGGGAAAAGGCCAAGGTCCGGTGTTTTGGCGCAGACGATGTTCGGGAAGGGGTGGCGATCAACCACCATGAAGGGGTGGATGTTTCCATCACCGGCAACTCCACCAACCCCACCCGTTTCCAGCATCCGGTGGCAGGCACCTACAAGAAGGAATGCCTGGAGCGCGGGAAGAAGTACTTCTCCGTGGCCTCGGGGGGGCGGCACCGGCCGGACCCTGCATCCGGACAACATGGGCTCCGGCCCGGCCTCCTACGGCATGACCGACACCATGGGGCGGATGCACTCCGACGCCCAGTTTGCCGGCTCATCCTCCGTGCCGGCCCATGTAGAAATGATGGGCTTTCTCGGCATGGGAAACAACCCCATGGTCGGTGCCTCCGTTGCGGTCGCGGTGGCGCTTGAAGAGGCCCTCAAGTAGTCTTAATGTCTATAACAAATAAAGTAGGCAAATAGAACGCCAAAATTGTCTTCTCCCCCTGGGGTGCCAGCGGCGGCCACTGAGCTTGACGCGACTAGCGCAACGATGCTCCCCGCCGTCTGGTTTACCCAGGTGCTATAATTTTTCTGTTTTTCTGGTTGAATATTTTCCCCACGAAATGTACCATTTGTACATATAGTACATTCTAGGAGGAATGCTTATGCCAACCACAATTTCTACTGCTGACGCCAGAAAACATTTTGCTGATATTGTTAACGAAGTAGCCTATGGCCACAACTCTGTGATTTTGACTCGTCGGGGGGAGAAAATTGCGGCCTTGGTTCCAATTGAGGATCATGAATTTCTTCAGCACCTTGAAGATGTTATTGATATTGAGGATGCCAAAAAGGCTTTGGCTGAACCTGGTGACAATATTCCTGCCAAAGAATTTTGGGAGAAGCTGGGCTTTAAGTAATGATTTTTTCTATTGAATTCAGACCGTCGGTATTGAAAGACATTGAACGTTTCCCAAAGCGGGATTTGATGCGGATCAAAAAAAAGATAGTAGATTTGAGCGAAAATCTTCCTGATCCAGCTACGACAAAAATGAAGGGAAATAATTCTTTTCATAAAATCAGATCAGGCGATTATCGTATTATTTATGAAATTCACAGTGATAGACTTGTTATTCTTGTTGTAAAAGTTGGCCACAGAAAAGACGTTTACAACAACATTCCTCAATAGCGTATCTTGTATCTTGGGGGACGTTGTTATCTATTTTTCTATTTCGCCCATTATTTTCTCCAACAGCGCCAAGTCTGCCTTGAGAATCTTCTCTCCGCGCCTTGAGGCCAGGCTGACTCCTGTCGGCCCCAGATGGAGAACCTTGCCGACTTCTCTGCCGGTATAACCGAATTCGTATATGGCCAGATGGCAGATTATCCCCCGCGCCGCAGCCGGTGCCCTGCTTTTGCTTGGTTTTCTGATTAAATCCGGATCAAGCGTCAATGCCTCCGAGACAATCGCCAATAGTTGCGTGAGAGCGACAACCCTCTTCATTCTGTCCCGCAGCTGGAAATCCTCTTTAAGGCTGTCAACGAAATCACCGCCCCCCAATACCCGTTCGTCAAAGCTTTCGTATTCGTGATTTTGTCTTTCTCCCTGGCTCCGCTTAAGGCCGCCGCCGACAAGATCATCGCGGTGACCGTTTTTAATGCCATCCGCGACGAATTGACGATAATTCCGCCGCGCCGTGGTGATCCTATTGCCAAAACGCCCAAGAATTCCCCCGGTCTCCTGACCGTCAAGCTGGTGGTGGCCGAGCAGAACCGCATGCCCTGTCCAGGGGTAACTGTCCAGCTCTTCCAGGCTGGCAACCATTCCGGCCCGTAACGGATTCAGATGGATGTATCTAACCAGTTCAAGCAGGTAGGGTTCTTCTTCACAGACGACAGATTTGTAACGATTCTGAAACAGATGCCCTGAGCGCTGGTTGCGGCGATTGAAAGATACGGCATATCCGGTGAGAAGTCTGCGCATGAAGTGCGACAGCGGCGTGGTGTTGGCATTAATAACAGGTGGAAATGATTTGATAAAAGCGCCCAAGCATAGCAACGCACGCCGGTTTCGGACAGGAGCGAGGCGAGCCGGTCAACAAAGAGCTGACGGTCGTGATCGTCATTGAAAATATCGCGTTGCTCAATACCTCGCACGATGACGTGTTGCAGGAGGCCGGCAATGTCAAGTGCGTATTCCGGCGAAAACGACCACTAATCCGCTGCGAAAGCGACCAGCATTCCGGCGGGAAAACGACCACCTGAAATGAGGCGTCGCGGGGTGAGGAAATTTACTCTGCCACAGGTGCGGCTTGTCGGTCAAGCCGGGA
>JAZDIS010000318.1:0-2612 GCA_043804705.1 Pseudomonadota bacterium
GTGAACAGGGTGCATATTTCCTGGAGAGCGGGCTGATGATCTGTGGGCGACAAGCTCATTTCTCGTCGAAAAGGAGCCTTTTCTTGCGCTCGTCCAAGTCTTCCTTGGTGGCGAAGAAGCCGCACTGCACCAGGATGTTGCCGGTGGCCGCCAGGCTGGCCGCCTTGCGGCACAGGGCGCGCTTTTCTTTCTTTCCGTGGACGGGAGGCTTGGGTGGGATAAAAGAAAATATATCTTTAAGTTTCATGGCTGGATGACGGACTCCTGTTGGAGGGATGACAGGGAACCTGTGTCATGATTCTTGTATCTGAAAAAATAGACGGCGTCACTAAAATAATGAACGTATGTTCAAGTAGATCGGCACATCTGGAATATTCTCGGCTCTCTGGAGCCGGATGGGGCAGCACCGGGTTTGCCTTTCTGCTATTTACTGAGTTCCAACCGGAATGCCTCTATCTGCGCATTCAGTTCGGCGTCTTCAACGGCCCCCTCCAACAGTTTTTTAATGCTTGAAGGACCGTTGCCCGGTAAACTTCATGGCCACCTGCGGCTTGGCCTCGTTGCAGGCCTGAATGGTCTCGAAATCGCGCATGGAGCCGCCCGCTTGGAGAATGGCGGAAACCCCCTGCCGGATGCCGACATCGGCGCCGTCACGATACGGAAAAAAGGCATCGGAGATCATCACCGAACCGGGCAGCCCGGCCTTGTCCGCCCTGGTCTGCTCGTCGATTTTCTCCTGATCCGCCTTGTTCCGCTTGCCCTGTTCGATTTCCAATGCCATGTCCGCATAAGGGATGCCGAAGGTATCGAAGCAAAGCATATCGGCATACTTGGTATAGGCCTTATACACCGCGATGTCAGCCACCCCGACCCGATCCTGCTCGCCGGTGCCGATGCCCACCGTGCAGCCGTCCTTCACATAGATGACCGAGTTGGAGGTCACCCCGTGCTCCACGGCCCAACCGAAGAGCATGTCATCGATCTCCCGCTGGGTGGGTTCGCGCTCCACCTTGTACTCCTGGCCCTTCGAGGTGCTCACCGCCGGCTTGAGGTCGGCCAGGGAACGGATGGAATTCACCGCCGACTGCTGGACGATGAGTCCCCCGTCGATCAGACTCTTGAAATCGACATAGCGGTATTTCTCATAATCGGCGAGCCGGTCGATCCGGCTGATCCGCACGACACGGAGATTCTTCCGGGCCGCGAGGATCTCCAGGGTTCCCGCCTCAAACTCCGGGGCGCAGACCACCTCCAGATAATTCTTGCTCAAAAGCTCGGCGGTTTCCTTGTCGCAGGGCCGGTTGAGAATCACGGCTCCGCCGAAGGCGGCGATGCGGTCCGCCCGGTTGGCCCGGTCATAGGCGCGGGCCAGGGTCTCGCTGCAGGCCGCGCCGCAAGGGTTGTTGTGCTTGAGGATCACCGCGGCCGGACGGTCCATCAAATACTTGATGATATTCAGGCCGTTGTCGATGTCGGTGAGGTTGATCTTGCCGGGATGCTTGCCCACCTGGAGCATGTCCTCCACCTTGATCCCGCTGACCAGCCCCTTGCCCGGCTCGATGAACCGGCAGTCGCCCAGCACCAGATTGCCGTTGCTCAGCTCGTAGAGGGCCGCCTCCTGGTCCGGGTTCTCGCCGTAACGCACCCCCCGCTCATCAACGCTGCCGTCCTCGGCCACGATCTTCCAGGTCTTCTTCCGGTAGACCAGCTCCTGGTCGCCGAAGGTGATTTTAATCTCCATGGGAAAGTGGTCACCAAGAATGGTGGTGTACATTTTCTTCAGATCTGCCATTGGGTTCACCCCTCCGTACTTATGGTTCGCGTATCGTTCAGGCAGCCTGCTGCCCGTCTTCCTTTACTTGAAAAACAGCATCCCAATCCTTAAGGACCGGGTCAAAGCCCTTTTGCTGGATGGCGGCGCTCACCTCGTCAAGGCTCCGGCTGTCCCCGACCTCGAACTGCTCTCCGCCAGCGTTTTCCAGGCCGTATCCGCCCGGCGCGGTGCACGAGCCCGCCGAATAGCGGGTTGGCCCCAGGCCGATCATGCCGTCACGGTACCGGGCCTCTTCCCTGGTTGAGAGGTACAGACCGACATCCGGGTCGAAAATCCGCAGGGCAAAAATCATCTGGCTGAGATTTCTCTCGCTCACCGGAGCCAGCGGCTTGAATTCCCCTTGCGCCGGACGCATGCGCGGGAAGGAGACGGTGAGTCCGGTCCGCCAGTAATGCTTTCGCAGCCAGGCAAGATGGAGGCCCAGGGCAAGCCCTTCCGCCCGCCAGTCCGCAAGGCCCAGCAGGGCGCCGATCCCGACCTCCCGCATCCCGGCGGCCGCAGCCCTGGCCGGAGTTTCCAGACGATAGTCAAAATCAGCCTTGCGCCCGGCCAGATGCACCTGCTTGTACACCCCCCGGTCATAGGTTTCCTGATACACGGCGACCGAGGTAATGCCGGCCCGGAAAAGTCTCGCATACTCCTCGGTGGCCAGGGGCTGCACCTCGATGGACAAGGCGGCAAAGCGATCGCGCAGCCGCAGGGCCAGCTCTTCGATATAATCCACTCCGACCTTGGCCGGCGCCTCGCCGGAAACGAGGAGCAGATGGCTGAAGCCGCG
>JAZDIS010000319.1:0-3560 GCA_043804705.1 Pseudomonadota bacterium
ATCAGCAGAAAAACACCGGCAACAATGGTGGCGACCCGTCCGGAAACGGGATTTTGGGCGGCGGCCAGCAAGGCCTGGACCGCCTGGGCGCCGTTGGGTCCGACCGTTCTCCGGAGATGAAAAACAATTTCGCCCTGGGCCGCTTCAGCGCCAAAAAAATACCCGGCCCCCGCGATGGCCAGCAACAGGATGGGAGTCGTGGCAAACAGGGTATAAAAGGCCAGAGCCGCGCCCTTGCTGGCGCCGCGATGATCAAACCATGCCTGTAATGATGCGAGCAGAACTTTTTTCATGCGCCTCCCTGTGGCGGTCATTCTAATGTAACCGTTGGGAAATGCATAGATTTTCCTCTGCCCTTACGCAGTTACAACCCCATTGGCCCGCCGCCGAGCAAAAACGTATTCCTCTGGCTGCTAGATTGCCTGGCAATCAGAAATAAGATACCCGGATGACCATTCTTGCAGTATGATACCCATCCTCAAATCCGGCCCTGCAACGCACGTTTCCCCTGCGGCAAGGCCTTACGCTTACCCTCAACGGACACGAGAAAATGAGCGACAGCAACATCATCGAACTGACCCCTTTCCGCGCCGATCTGGCCCGCGCCCTGACCCGGCGGGGCGAACGGCTTCTGGCCGCAACCGACCTGGCCGAAGAGATCGCGGCCCTGGAACCTCTCGAAGCGTACTACCTTGTCCGGGAGATGGGGTTGGATCAAGCCCTGCCCATCCTCCGGGAGCTGAGCCATGAACAGCTCCAAGCCTGTCTCGATCTGGATTGCTGGAACCGCTACGATTTCGCCGTCGACAGCCTTGATGAATGGCTGGCGCCCTTTGCATCCATCGATGCCGAAACCCTGGCCCAAACCTTCCTCTCCCTGGATTATGTGCTCCAGCTCCTCTTCCTGACCCAGACCGTCACGGTCTATGATCCGGATGCGGATCAGGTGCCGCCGGAAGACGAGGAGCGTGAGACGACGGCCCGGGCCATGACCCCGGACGGCTTCTACCTTCTGGAGCTGAAGAACCCCGATCTCCCCCTCAAGGTCCACCCCTTTACCCTGCTGGATGCCCTGTACCAATACGACCCTGGGGCGACGCACCGCTTGATGAGCGAAATCCGGGTGGATCTGCCCACCCAGATCGAAGAAGAAGCCCTGCGTTTCCGCAGCGGCCGCATGGAGGATCTGGGCTTTGCCACCCCGGCCGAGGCAATGGTTCTTTTCTCCCGGCCGCCCAGCCGGCAACCATTGCCCCGGCCCCAGGAACCGCTGGACAGCGCGGTCACCCGCTTGCCCTCCGTGTACGCCGGACCTCTGCTCGAAATTTCCCTGTTGCAGCGGGCCCTCTCCCTGGTTACTGCCCAGAACAGCCTGTCCCGCCTGGAGCAGGAACTGGTTTGGGCCATAAACAGCGCGATCATGGCCTACGGCGAAAAACCGCAGGATATCGAGCAGATCACCGCCATTGTCACCCGGGTGCGGGACACCATCTCGCTGGGCCTGGAGTCTCTGCTGGCCAAGCAGGAACCACCCTGCCCGCCGGACGAGGCCACCGCCGCGGCCAAGGCGGCCGGGCTGCTGGAGATCTGGTCCATGACCGATCTGTTCCGGCACGGTTATGGCGCGACTACGGTTTTGCAGGAGGAAGTGCGGCAGGCCTTGGCTGAGCCTCGGTTGGCTGACTGGTACAACCTGCCGGACACCGAACAATCGGATGAGCCGGCAGACCGGCTGGAGCGCGCCTTTATCGCCGCCCTGATGGGCCGCCAGCCCATGCACGGCGGCTTTGATCCGGGCAACGCCGAAACGGTCCGGGCCTTTGCCGGACTCGCCGGGATTACGGCGGCCCAAGCACGGCTGAAACGG
Organism: Pseudomonadota bacterium; assembly: GCA_043804705.1. Classification (GTDB taxonomy): domain Bacteria; phylum Desulfobacterota; class Desulfobulbia; order Desulfobulbales; family Desulfurivibrionaceae; genus Thiovibrio. The sequence continues at coordinate 1,868 of JAZDIS010000319.1, forward strand.
ATTGTCTCCCATTTCAGCGGGCAAGAATGATACGCCCCGCAGTGGTCTCCGGACAGCATCTTCTACAATTCCGAGCGGGAGAACCTCCCCAGCAACGGGGTCAATGCCTGGGCAATCTCCCGGCAAAAACTGCCCAGCGCCTCGTTCAGGGCGGCAACCAACCCTTCCTGGTCGTGGCTTGCCGCAAGGATCATGTGGCTGCTCCGCCTTTCCGCCAAGACGATCCCGCCGTCCTTGCCCTTGACCGACCAGCGGGCAACCAGCCGGGCAGCTCCATCGCTCTCGTTCTCAAAATGGAGCATCTCTACCAGGAGCTGGTAATCCGTGGATCTGGAGACTGACCAGGGGTGGAACAGGATGCGCTCTGTGCCCAGCAGCGCCGAAAGATTCTCCCCCACCACCCTGGGGATGTTTTCGCTGAGCGGCTCGGCCCAGCGGTGACTGTCGGCCAGTTGCAAGCGATTGGCCGAGCGCCTAGTAACCAGCTGAGGCCGGTCCAGGTATTCCGGCAGCCGCACCGGGCCGATGCCGATCACCATCCTGCCCTCCTCGGCACTGGCCGGTTCGTTTCGGACGCCTTCCAGGGCCGAAAGGTGGTAATAGCTGATCGGCGCCGTACGGGCACAGCCCGCCAGCAAGAGGGCGCCGGCCAAAAAGGCCGATAGACCGCCCTTCCACATGCCAGGTATGTTTTTCATTTCCGTTCTCCCTCGAAACGTTTCCCCTTAATAACGGCTTCCGGCTGTTGCTCCAGGGTCTCCGCCAAGAGCCGCAGGGCACGGGCCGCACGAGCGATTTCCTGCAAGGCGCTGTTGAGATGCTGCACCGTCGGCGATTCTTCCCCGGCCAGGTCTTGCAAGGTCCGGGCCGTCTTGGCCAACTCCTCGCTTGCTTTGTTCAGGCTGGCAACCATCGGAGAACCGGCCTCAGCCACCCCGCCGACCTTGACCATCGCCGCCCGGACCGCTTCCAGCGCCCTGCGCATCTCGACCAGATCCGCCCGCATCTCGGTGAGCGCAGGGCCGCCATCTCGATCGAGACGAGCGCTCAGGGATTGCAGATGCGCCAGCGTCGCCTCCAGCCGCACCGGAATCTTTTTTGCTGCCTCCGAGGAGAGGATGGTATTGAACGACCGGCTGATGGCGGCAAGATCGACGAGAAAGGTATCCATGGGAAAACCCTCCAGCTTGGCGGCAAGCTCTTCCATCGTCGGTGGAATGGTGGGGATTTCGCTTACCGCCGGGTCGCGGGCGATGAAGTGAGCCGGTTTTTCGGGATAAAAATCCAGATCGACGTACAGCTGGCCAGTGAGCAGGCTCTGCATCTTGAGGCGGCCGCGCAACCCCTGCTCCACCAACTGCCGGAGGGTGTCACGGTTCCGCAGATCGACCTGTTCACCAAGAGGGGACTGGACCATGTTGACTTCGACCTCGATGGTGACCGGCACCATGAACCGTCGGTTTTCCGCATCGAGCCCGAGTTGAATACGCTTGACCGTGCCCACCTTGACCCCGAGAAAAACCACCGGCGCCCCCACTTGCAGCCCCTGAACCGCTCCTTCAAAATAGAGGACATGCTGGCGTCGCTCCTGAAACCACTGCCCCCCGGCCAGAAGCAAAACAGCCACCGCCCCGAGAAGGATGGCGCCAAGAACAAAGGCCCCGATAAGCGTAGGATTAGCCTGTCTGCTCAT
>JAZDIS010000320.1:0-4516 GCA_043804705.1 Pseudomonadota bacterium
CTTGCTTTTTGCGTTTCATGCGAAGAGCAAGGAGGTATGTGGGAAAAAATAGTAAAAAAACAATCGCGATTGATAGCAATTAACCTTACGATTGTCAATCGTTTTCTGGAGATGGTTCCGGCTTGCTTTTGCTCTGCTGCCAGATCGCCTGGAGAGCCTCGGGGGTAAGGTCAGCCAGCTGTTTCCCTTGTCCGGCTAAATTTTTTTCAAGCATGAGAAAGCGGGTCGTAAATTTATGCGTTGCCTCGTGAAGAACGTCTTCCCCGTCGATATCCGCCTTCCTCGCCACAACCGCGAGGGCAAAGAGGAGGTCGCCGAATTCTTCCCTGATCTGTTCGCGCGACCCATGGGCAAAGGCATCCTGAACCTCCTGAAATTCTTCCCCAACCTTGCCCAGGGCTCCGGAGAGATCAGGCCAGTCAAAGCCCTCCCTGGCCACCCGGTCTGCCACCCGTTGCGCCCTGCGCAGGGACGGCAGGCTTTTGGGGATGGAATCCAGATGATGCCGGGGCTGTCCTTTTTGCTCGTTTTCCTGGGCTTTTATCGCCTGCCACTGCTGGCGCAGTTCCTGCTCGGAATCCACGGTTTCATTGCCGAACACATGGGGGTGGCGGCGGATCATTTTTGCGGAAATGGAGTCAATTACATCAGAAAGGGCGAAGAGATTTTTTTCCTGGTAGAGATTGTTGAGGAAGATAACCTGGAAAAGGAGATCTCCCAGTTCTTCGCAGATGTGGCTGGGGTTGTCGTCGTTGATTGCCTCGAGCAGTTCGTGGGTTTCCTCGACAAGATACTGCTTGAAGGTTTGGGGGGTTTGTTTTTTATCCCAGGGGCATCCGTCCGGGGCCCGGAGGCGGCTGATAATTTCAAGGAGGGCAAGGAATTTTTCCGCAGTGTGTGTCATGGATTGCCTGTGTTGGGTTAAGGGAAAGGGGCGGGTGACGGCAAACGAACGCTCAGTGCCGTATGCATTTGTCCGCGGCAATTCTGGCGTTATGGAGGCTGAGTTGTTTTCGATTTCGCCGGAGGTTGATTCCCGAGAGGTTTTTATATACCAGGTCTTTGGGAGAAAGAAAAGCCGTCGGCAGTATATGGGATGTAATCTGGAGTGTTGGTGGAAAATGAGGTTGCGGGGAAGATTGCGACTCGGTGTATCTATAGAATAACGGTGGATAACGGTGTGAATTTTTGCGGGATCGTTTTTTCCCCGGTGTCCGGGTGAAATTTGTGGATCTCTGCTACGACTTGCAAAAAAATGCTTAATTGGCTATAGATAAAACCTTCAGTGAGAAATCCTGTTGTTTCTTCGTTCTTAAATATCGATGCATGTGTGAAAAAATGGTATTTGGCGCAGGGGGGGGCCGTGTTGCCAACGGAGTTGTTGGACATGGTATTTTCAGTGGTTTTGAACCTGTGCGAGGTGAGAGGACATGGCAAAGAAGGTTATACTTGAAAAGCATAAGGATGTGGCGCGGATCGATCAGGAAGATAAGCGGACCCACGGCTGGTATGTTCGCGTTCGTTTCCAAGGGACAACGCATTCTAAATTTTTTTCCGATGGTAAATGCGGCGGACGTTATTCGAGTCTGCTCGCAGCCCTTACCTGGCGCGATACCATGGAGAAAAAGATAGGGAAGATCCGAACCGACAAGCATCTTGTTACGGTGAGCAACACCACCACCGGGGTCGTAGGCGTGCGGTTTAACGAAAAGCTGAATCGCTACGAGGTGAGTTGGGTGAATCGCGTTGGCAAGCAGGGCAAGACTTCCGTTTCCGTGAATAAAAACGGGAAGGAGAGGGCGTTCCAGATTGCCTGCGAGATACGAAAGGCAAAAGAGGCGGAGCGGCTCAGCGCCTAGCGGACGGTGGGAAGGTCTGTTTTTTTGATTACCGGGTGTGATCCAGCAACGCGCACAGTTCGATCGGTCTGGAAAGCAATGCTTGGGCGCCATTTTCTTTCAACTCGTCCGCAGTACGGAAACCCCAGAGCGCCCCAATGGCAAACATCCGGGCAGCCCGCGCTGTTTGCATGTCGGTGTTGGTGTCGCCCACATAGAGGAAATCCGCCGGTTCACGCTGCAGCAGGCCGGCGATGCGCAACGCCCCGGCAGGGTCCGGCTTTCTGGCAATTGTTTCCCTGGCGCCTGCAACCGCGGCAAAATGCCAGGATGGCAAAAGAGTCCTGACCACCTCCTGGGTTAAGTCGTCGGGCTTGTTCGATAGAATTGCCATCGCTATTCCCCGGTTTGCAAGCGCATCAAGTAACTCGGCAATGCCGGGATAGGGGCGTGTCGTGTCTGCCCAGTGCAAGGCATAGTCCTGTCGCATCTCTTGAACACAGTTCTGGATAAGCTCCTGTTGCCGAGCCACGGGAGGCAGGGCGCGTTGGACCAGATTGACTATTCCATCTCCGACAAAATAGCGGTAAGCCTGTACCGGATGGGGAGGAATCCCCTGCCGGGCCAGGACGCGATTCATCGAATCCGCCAGATCGGCGAGGCTGTCTACGAGTGTGCCGTCTAAATCAAAAAGTACACATCTGGGGCGATTCATGGGATGGGGTGGGCCTTTGTGCTTATTTGGCGTAACCGGTTTTGGGGTCAGCCAATAAATTGAGAATTCGCAGACCAACCCCGAGCCTTGCCCGGAGCAGGGAGGGTTTGGCTGGTTTGACCAGGTAGTCGTCCGCGCCGCCTTCCAGGGCCAGAACCTGTTCCTCAATGGAGCTGCGGGCGCTGAAGATGACCGTGTACACATATGGCCCGTCCTGGCGCATCCGGATACGTTGACAGACCTGCATGCCACTGAGGCCGGGAATGTTCCAGTCCAGAATGGCCAGGGTTATGGTGGTGTCGGTTTCGAGCGTGTTCCAGGCTGTGTCGCCATTATCCACCTCAATCGGTTCGTAGCCCCATTTCACCAGGAAATTATTCAAGCCCTTGCGCACTACGGGGTTATCTTCGGCGACCAGGATTTTGTGGCGTTCCGGGGCCTTGGGGGTTTTAGCCGTCTCTTGTGCCGCTTCTTTTTCCTTCATAAGGTGCGCTCAACTGTTGACAGGGTTTTGCCTTCAATGGAAAGCGAGTCTCTTGTAATCTTTCAAATTGTTACATAAAAAGAGATTGCGGGGCAAGATAAAACCAGGGCTAGCCGGTGTTTGTTTGAATTGTTGTTTGATATTGCTGTGTTATGTCGCCATATGATGCGCGGCATGATTGTCCCTGTCTGTTCGCGTCTTTCCTCTTGACTCTCTATTCTAATAGCACTATTCTTTGCGCGTTTTAGTTGTAACAAGGTGTCGAGCATTCCGCAGGAAGTGCGCATATTTTTTCTGATTTCAGAATGGTGATTGTTCTGGAATCATAACAGGATGTTTTTGATGTAATAAAAATTTTTAAGGAGGATCACCATGTCTGTTTGTGTTGTTGGCCATTCAAATCCCGATACCGATTCCGTTGCCGCTGCCATTGCTTACGCCCATTATCTGAAGGCAACCGGCACCGACGCCATTGCCTGCATGCAGATTGAGGCAGCCAAATTGAACCCCGAGAGCACCGTTGTGCTCAAAAACTTCGGCCTGGCCGCGCCCCAGACCATGATGGACGCTGCGGGCAAGAAGGTTGCCCTGGTCGATTTCAGCGATATCGGTCAGGCTCCGGCAAACATCAAGGACGCCGAGGTTATCGCCATTGTCGATCACCACAAGATCGGCGATATCACCACCAACAACCCGATCGTTTTCAATGCCCAGCCGGTTGGCTGCACCTGCACCGTGCTGTACGAGATGTTTAAGAACAACAATGTCGCTCTGCCCAAGGATATTGCCGGCGCCATGCTTTCCGCCATCCTGAGCGACACCGTGAACTTCAAGTCCCCCACCTGCACCGCTCCTGACAAGGCTGCGGTTGCCGCCCTGAAGACCATCGCCGGCGTTGCCGACACCGATGCGCTCTTCATGGAGATGTTGAAGGCCAAGTCTTCCGTGGAAGGTGTTCCCATGAAGGATCTCGTTTTCCGCGACTACAAGGATTTCGATATGAACGGCAAGAAGGTCGGCATCGGCCAGATTGAACTCGCCACCCTGGATCAGGTTGCCGGCATTCGCGCCGACCTGTACAAGGCTCTTGAGGATCTCAAGAAGGATGGCCGTCACTCCGTACTGTTCATGCTCACCGACGTGGTGAAAGAGGGCACCGACCTGCTGGTTGTTTCCGATGAGCCCGCGGTTATCGAGCAGGCTTTCGGCGGCAAGATCGCAGGCAACTCCATGTGGGTAGGCGGCATGATGAGCCGCAAGAAACAGACCGTTCCGCCGTTGCAGAAGGCTTTTGGCTGCTAATGTGCTGAAGATCTAGGCTGTTGTTTTTGAAAACCCCCGGACGGGATTTCCGTCCGGGGGTTTTTTTTGTGTGGGGCGATGGGGGCACAGCGGATAGGCCGCGTGGTGTTACTTCTTTTCGACGGTCCCTTTCTTGGTGGGTTTCCCGGGCAATGGTTTGCTCGGGATGATGGTGGT
>JAZDIS010000321.1:0-3989 GCA_043804705.1 Pseudomonadota bacterium
GTGACATTCCTTTGCCAGTGGCACCTTTAAACCGGGCACCGGTTCCGGGCAGGGAAATCGTAGCATATGATGCCGAAGAGGATGGCCAACTGCGGCTGTGTTAAGGCAATCCAGAAGTACCCCATCAAGACCCGAGCTCGAAAATTATCAAGGACTCCATTATGAAAATACAGAAATTGACGGAAGAAAACCGCGTCAAGGCCTATGCTCTATTGCGCTGCGCCTTTCCTGGCAGTGAACACGAAGTCGAGTTGGTTCAAAAATTCCACGAAAATGGCAAACCTGCTCACGAATGGGTGTGTATCCATACCAATAGGGTCATCGCTTACATAGCCTTTTCCAATGCCTACCACGGCAACGACGTTTGCGGGTTGCACCTGGCGCCCATGGCCGTGACACCGGAATTTCAACGGCAGGGGGTGGGTTCGGAACTGCTCAGATTTGCCTTGCGACAGGAAGCGATCAAAAGCCAGACCCTGTTTGTCCTGGGTGAGCCCGCTTACTATAAAAGATTCGGTTTCGAACCATGCACGCAACCCATCTGCCCTTTTGATAAGGACAATGCCCATTTCCTCAGCATCCGAAACGAAACCACAGCCAACTTCATTGTCGGCTATGAACCCGAGTTTAAAACCATGGCAAAACCGCCCAGACCCCAAGGCAAGAAGCGCCGCTAAGTCGGCCGCCGCTCATGGCAGGTTTTGAACCGTTTCCGGACCAACCATTCATTTTTTCTGCTGCAGCAAAATGGTACTCCTGTCATGCAAAATTCCGGGAACATCTTGTTAAATCCGTCAACGTTAACAAATCTGGTGTCCCCGCAATTCCCAACCGGAGGATAGGATGATCACAGACCGAAGCAAAAAACAAAAAATCGCTATCCTCAGTGTCTCGGCAGGAGCCGGACATGTGCGAGCCGCCCAGGCGCTGCAGGCCGCCGTTGAACGGTGGTATCCCGGCGTGGAAGCGGTGCATGTGGACCTTATGGATCTGGTGCCGAAACTGTTTCGCACCATCTACGCCGACACCTATATCAAGGTGGTGGAGCGTCATCCAGCCTTCTGGGGTTATCTCTACGACAAGTCGGATCGTGAAAAGGTCGATTCAGCCCTGTCACGGCTGCGCATTGCCATCGAGCGGCTCAATACCCGGAAACTGAAGAAGGTTCTGGCCACCATCAACCCGGATCATGTCATCTGCACTCACTTTCTGCCTGCCCAGCTGCTCTCTCGCAAGATCAGGGTCGGAGAGTTTTTCAAGCCGGTTTGGGTGCAGGTGACCGACTTCGACGTGCATGCACTCTGGGTTCACCCCCATATCAGCGGCTACTTCGCTGCCCATGAGGAGGTAGCCTGGCGCATGGCCGAGCGCGGCATCCCGGCGGATACCATCCGCGTGACCGGGATTCCGATCATGCCGGTTTTCGGGGAACGCTATGACCGGGCCGCCTGCGCGGCGGAATTCGGCCTCGACCCGCATAAAACAACCCTGCTGATGATGTCAGGTGGGGCCGGAGTCGGGAGCATCGAGATGCTGGCCGAGCGGCTGCTAGGGTTGGAGGGAGATTTTCAGCTGGTGGCCCTGGCCGGCAGAAACGAGAAGCTACTGGCCGACCTGCAGGAGTTGGCAAAGGGTCATCCGGGGCGACTCTTTCCCATGGGCTTCACCCGGGTGATTGAGCGGATTATGGCGGCCAGCGATCTGGCCATCACCAAACCGGGCGGCCTGACCACGTCCGAGTGCCTGGCGGTCGGGCTGCCGATGATCGTGGTCTCTCCCATCCCCGGCCAGGAGGAGCGCAACGCCGATTTCCTACTGGAAAACGGAGCCGCCCTGAAGGCTTGCGACGCCGGGGCTCTGGCCTGGCGGGTGGACCGGTTACTGCGCGAACCTGAGCGCATGGCCGCCATGAGGTCGCAGGCATTGAAGCTGGGCCGCCCCGCTGCAGCGCGGGAGGTGCTGGAGATAATCCTCGCTTCGGGAAACAGCCGATGAAAAGACGCGGCTGGCTTCGCATTGCATTTGCTGCGCTTCTCAGGGAGCGGTGGAATCTACACAGAATAGGCTTCGTACCAACTGGCAGGATTTGATACCGGATCAAAAAGAATTTAAATCAGGGAACCTCCCCAGTAATGTGGCAAATGGGAAGGTTCCCTATTTTTTAGTCAGAATTGGGAGGAGATAAGGCGGGAATTCATTCTGTGGAGGGCACGGGGTCTGTCTCCTCCCCGGAAACGGCCTCCAAGATGGCCTTGCGAGCCATCCTAGACACCATAACCATGACTATGATGGTTACGGTGAGGCCACCAATAACAGTCAAATCATGGAGGTACACCGCCGGTGTGTCCCGGCCGGCCATTCGGGCAACATGCTTGCCGGCGTAGCCGAAATACACCTCAATGAACAAGGTTGGGACGAGAGCCAGACACGCAAGCATAAACCCGAAGAATCGGACCCCGGTCGCGCCGAGCATATAGCTAACAGTTGCGGGATTCAAGGGTGTCAGTCTCAGGAGCGCCTGGAGGCGGAAGGCATCGCGGCATACGGACCGTTGAATGGCGGCCAGAGATGGGCTCTTGGCTACCGCTTGCTTAATGCGATCCCGTAGAAGCCTCTGTGAGAGAGCATACTGCAGCGCTGCCGCCAGCAAGGTTCCGGCAACAATCGCAGCAGTTCCCCAAGCCAGACCGAATAGAGCCCCGGCCATGATTGACAACACCGATTCTGGCACGAGAACGGATGTCGCCACGACAAACAGGCCGACGAACGCCAGAACACTCCAAGGCCTAAGGTTCGTGATCCAGGCGTCGATCCAGTCAATGTGGTGTTCAATTTCTTCGCCCGCAAGACCGATGGCGACAACCAGCAACACTCCCATCACCAAATAGGTCAATACCGTGCTGAACCGGGCATTTGTCAGAAGTCGTTTAATTGCCAAAATCTCTACTCCTTGTATGAGGGAATAGGAACACTCTCCCCATTAATGAGGGCAACAGGGAATGTCACTTCTTTTAATTCTCAGAAGCCTCTTCTTGGCGGTAAAAACTCAGCCATAAGGCCACAAACAGGGTCAACGCAGCCCATTAGCAGTTACATTTCAGATGGTTAACAGCCGACCCCCGCCCCCCGTCACAACCACATCTTACGTGCTTCCTGTGGCCCTGTCACCTACATAAATCCCATGGCAGACCCCATATATCCACTATTTTCTCCTGGTGAAGAGAAATTAGAATTAAAGTTTCTCTTGATATGGCCGATAAGTTTTAAACATCAGAACAATTACGCCACAAAACTGATACACGATAATACTAAACCATCCGCGAGGATGGGACGGAAAGCCTATAGGGTCTTAACAAGACAGCCGGGTTGCCGAAATATCAACAGATATTAGGGCCCGGCTTTTTTGCGTTCATGCCGGGGGGAAGATGGGTAATCAAACCGGGGAAGAATAGTTTGTTTTGGCGCTATTCGGCGGTTAAAAACTTTTCCGGTTCAATTGCAAGTATTTCACACGTTGTCAAACAGTACGACAAGGGGGAATCGGCATGAAACGAAAGATTTTACTGGTCTGCGCAATGACGGTTATGGTGGCAACTCCATCAATGGCACTGGAATTTCAGCAAAAGGGAAATTTCGTTATGGGCAGACCCGGCGTTGCCCGAACTTTTGACCGCACTGGCGGCCTCAATCTGATAGCAGATACCACAACAAGCCTCGACAGAGCCGGCCAGACTGCTCAACGTATCGGTTTAATGGGTAAAATACAGCAATCGGGCAAAAATTCACTGCTCTTGAACGGTGATGCAATTCTCGGGGTGCGCATCAGGCACTTCACTGCCGGCATTTTCAGCACACTATAGGGCGCAGGCGCTCCCGACCTCGACCTCACTAATCTCAAAACCTGATTAGCGTCAATCTTCCGCCAGTTCCCAAAGATGTCATTCCCGAAGCGGTTCCGGTCGGGAATCCAGCTTCTAACCGACTGAAAT
>JAZDIS010000322.1:0-3121 GCA_043804705.1 Pseudomonadota bacterium
GCATCTCAAGAAACGAGAGTCTGCCGGAGCGCTCATTTAAATGACACCCTCTTTCGGTATACCGAAAGAGGGTGTTTTGTTTTTAAATCTTTACTGCTTCTAGTACTGGAACGACCGGTATCGATTCTTGCTCCAAGAAAACAATGGCCCCATCTTTTCTCCCGGCAAGAAAGGTGTGGGGTTTGGGCCCGTGGGCAAGACTGTAAATACCATCGCCCCTGCCGTCAAGAATGGCAAGGCACTCCGCGTTGTTGCTGTCCCAGAGCTTGATGATGTCATCTTCGCAGCCGGAGATCAGGGTCTGGTTGTCTTGGAGAAACAAAGCGGAAGAAATGGTTTCGTCGTGGGCCTTGATCGATTTGAGGCAGCGTCCGGTATTGTGTTCCCATACCTTCAGGTGCCGGTCGGTGCCGGCCGAGATAAAGCGTTGACCATCAGGCGAATTTGCCAAAGCGATAACCGGCATGGCATGGGCTTCGATGATTCTCGTGCATTCTTTTCCGTTTGCGTCCCAGAAGCGGACAGAGCCGTCTTCGCTTCCTGTTACCAGGTTCAAACCGTTGTTGGTAAAAATAACGGCGCGAACAGAGCCGCCTTCCTTGATTGAGGTGGTCATTTCCGGGCCGGTACCGAGCTTGCGTATTTTCATGATGCCATCCGCCCCGCCGGAGGCAAGGTAGCGGCCATTTTCGTTGAAGGCCAAAGCATGCGCCGGGCCGCTGTGGGCAGCTTCCCTTGATTCCAGAGTGCCGGTTTTTGTGGAAAAAAGGCAGACGCTTCCATCTTGGGCGCCTACGGCGAGATATTTTCCCAGAGGGCAGATAGCCAGCGCTGAAATGGCGCTGCCGCCTTCCCCCAAGACAATGCCCTGCTGTGAGGAGGCGCCCAGGTCGTGGAGGATTATTTTTCCCTCGGGACCGGCGGCAACAAATTTTTTCGTGTTCGGGATATGGGCAAGATGTGTTGTCGGCTCTCCCTCTCCGTTAAGGGTCAGAAAACGCTGGACTCCCAGCACTTTCTTTTTTGTGCCGACCCGCAGCAGTTTATCGTAGACCGTGTTGAAAATTTTATCTTTTTTGTAGCTGTTGTTTTTCCAAGCCGTCATCAGGATGTCATGGCAGGAGGCATAGCGTTTGTTTTCCAGATGATCGAGAATATTGCGCTGCACAGAGAGATGGAGTTGCCCTTCCCGGAAAATTTCCAGGGAGTTTTTGGGGGTGCACAGCCGAAATTCCGGAAACTGCTGTTTTTCAAGTTCGACCTTGTCAGCCACCATGCTGCGTTTGACCGCAGCCTCCATCTCTGTGAGCCAGGGCGTCGTGGCTCCCCGTTTCTTGGCTGTTTCAATCTGGCGGATAATTTTCCCTGCTTTTGCCCCCGAGCGCCAGTTGAGCAAAATCATATTGTACACTGCTTCGGGAAGCATCTCGTTGATCTCAAGGGTCTTGTTCAAGCAGGCGGCAGCTTCTTGGCTTTCCCCCAGTTCAAAGAGGGAGACGGCTCTGTTGTTAAGGCCGTCTGCCCTGAGATCGATGTTGCTGATTTCCGCGTAGGGGCACGCGGTGTTAAAGGCCGCGGTATAAGCCTCGTTAAGGGCCTCCCGCATTTCGGCAAAATTGTGATAGCGATCGTCCGGATTGTAGGCAACGCTTTTGCGTAAAACATCTTTGAGTGCTGCGGGGAATTTGATATCGGGTGCCGCCGGAGCCGGGGTGGGTATTTTATGTTGAACCGCATTGTTGATAAATGGTTTCTTGCCGCACAGCATGACCCAGAGGCACAGGCCAAATGAGAAAATATCAGTCCGCAGATCAACCGTGTGGGTGTTGTGTAGTTGTTCCGGGGAGGCGTAGCCGATGGTTCCCCGAAAACCGATGGTTGCCTCATGATCTGCCGGGTCAACATCAGGAACCAGGCCATCGTCTTTTTCCGTATCCCCATGAGCAAGGAGGATGCCGAAATCAGTTATTTTCAACAAGGAGTTTTTGGTGATCAAGATATTCTGGGGCTTGATATCGCGATGGATAATGCCACGCTGGTGGGTAAATTCCATGCCGTGACAGAATTGAATGGCAAGAGACAGGGCGGTGCGGAGATTTCTGCAACGACCGGCCTTTATCCAGTCGGAAAGATTTCCTCCATCGACAAATTCAATGAAAAGATGGGGGATTTTGTTGATGCCAAGCACATAAAAACAGGAGGCAACATTGGGATGCATGCCCATCCGAACCCAGCTGTTGGCTTCCTTGAGTATCCGGCGCATGCCTTCACGGTCCGCAAGGACTTCCGGCCGGGGAGCTTTGATCGCTACCTTTATTTTCCAGCCGAGATGTTCAGAAATGTAAACATTCCCCATGGATCCCGACATAACCTGTTCGATATGATAACGATTAAGAATGGTATCTCCAGGAGCCCAGACAGGCACCTGAGGGATCTCAAGAGAGGGGGGGGGGCGCCGGGTTTTGGCGGATGCTTCACCTGGTCTGCCGGGGGCGGCTCCTTTTTTCCACCTGTTTATTTGGGCAAAGAGTCTGGAAAGCATCCGGATGATTAATTGAACCTGATTTTTACACTTTTGATCTGAATCATATCGCCTTTGCGGAGGAGGCGTTCTTCTTTGATGATGACATCGTTAAGCCTGGTGTTCGTCCACGAACGCTGGGGCACGATGTGGTATTTGTTTTTTTTACTCACCACGTAGCACTGAGTCTTGCTGACAAGCCAGCCGGGAATAATCATGTCGCAGGATGAGTCTTTGCCGATTTTCACACTGCTCTTCCCGTCAAGGGAGAGCGTGTTTGGCGTGGCTCGCCCTTCAATTACCGTGAGCCTGTAAATCTCATTTGCGGAAGGAGTGTCGGTCTGACTGGGCTGGGCAGCGGCTTGTTGCCGTGGAGAACTGACAAAAACAGTTGCCTCGTCATCAATGTCCATGGCTGTGGCATAGGATGAGGGGGTATGCTGTTCATCCCCCGCCGCCTGGATCAAGCGAAATTTCCCGATGAAAATAACGTCTTTTTCCGTTACCGGTACCTTCGAGGCAATCTTTTTTCCATTGACGGTGGTGCCGTTGGTGCTTTTCAGGTCTGCCAGATAATGGCGTCCATCGCGGAACTCAAGG
>JAZDIS010000323.1:0-2595 GCA_043804705.1 Pseudomonadota bacterium
CCGAGAACTACCTGACCAACTGCGACCCGCGTCTCAACGCCGAGCAGAGCCTGGAGCTGGCCTTCCAGATCGCCGAGCTGCTGCGGGAACGGTAACCGCTCTCTTTGCAGATAAAAAAAGCCCGGTGCATTCTCCATGCCCCGGGCTTTTTTGTGCTCAATTTCCTGAAAAACTTATAGGCTGGGCGGCCCCAGCAGGATCATCTCGGCAATGGTCTTCTTGAGCTTGGGCAGTTGGCCCTGCTGCTCCCCGAGCAGCTCTTGCTCCAGGGCCACCAGCTCCCGGAACAGGGAGGCCCGTTCCACCGAGGGCACTGCCTGCCGAGCCCCCACAATCTCCTGGCAGCGGAAACAGCCGGGAAATTTCTGCACCCTGCCGTTGGGAAAGGTCAGGCTGGACGGCACCCCGTGCATTCGGCAGATCATCAGCCGGTGGTGGTAGAGGCTGCAACGCCCCGCTTCGTTGAGCGGGCACATGACCTGGGGCCGTTCTTCCCTGGCCAGCGCCTTCTCGCAGGCTGCGGCATATTTAAGCGCCCGGTTTTCCATGGCTTTTCGGCGTTCCGCCGGCAACGTCCCGATTCCCACCCAGAGATAAGCCCATTCCGCATAGGTATGGTGGAGAAAATAGGAGTCGCAGCAGTTGTCCGGGCAGCCCTGGCAGGTAAACTCCAGCTGTTGGGCGACGAGGTCGTAGACCTTTTCCATGCGGCGGTACAGATCGGCGATTTTCGCCGTGAATTGCGGTTGCAGAATAGAGGCTTCCATGCTTAGTTGTCCTTGTTTTGTTGAAAAGGACCAACTCTACTCGAAAACGAGCATTTCTTCAAAGAGATCCGCCCATGACCTCTCTTCTTCCCTGCTTCAAGGCCTACGACATCCGCGGCCGGGTGCCGGACGAACTCAATGAACGCTTGGCCTTTCACATCGGCCAAGCGTACAGCGCCCAATTCGCCCCGAAAAAAATGGCCATCGGCCACGATATCCGCCTCTCCAGCCCTGCGCTGGCCAAGGCGCTGGCCGAGGGTTTTCTCGCGGCCGGGGTCGATGTCGTGGATCTGGGGATGGCCGGCACCGAGGAGATCTACTTCGCCGCCTTCCAGCTTGAGGTGGACGGCGGGGTCATCGTCACCGCCAGCCACAACCCGGCGGATTACAACGGCATGAAGCTGGTCCGCCAGGGCGCCCGGCCCATCTCCGGAGACAGCGGCCTGCGGGAGATCGAACGGCTGGCCGCAGAAGGGTACCGGATTACCGCAGACAACCCCGGCGTCCTGACCCGCCTGGACAACAAGCCCGCCTATCTCGACCATCTGCTGGGCTATGTTGAAACCAAGGGGTTGAACCCGCTTAAAATCGTGGCCAATGCAGGGAACGGCTGTGCCGGACCGGTGATAGACCGGCTCGGTGCGCGGCTGCCCTTTGAGTTCATCAGATTGCAGTGGGAAGCGGACGGCTCTTTTCCCAATGGGGTGCCCAACCCGTTGCTCCCGGAAAACCGGGAGGTCACGGCCCGAGCGGTTCGGGAACATGGGGCGGATTTCGGCCTTGCCTGGGACGGCGATTTTGACCGCTGTTTTTTCTTTGACGAACAGGGGGGCTTTATCGAGGGCTACTACCTGGTGGGGTTGCTGGCCCAGGCCATGCTGGACACGCATCCCGGCGGCAAGATCATCCACGACCCGCGGTTGGTGTGGAACACCCGGGAGATTGTGAAGGCGGCGGGCGGCATCCCGGTGCTGAGCAAGACCGGCCACGCCTTTATCAAGGAGCGCATGCGGGCCGAGGATGCGGTGTACGGCGGCGAGATGAGCGCCCACCACTATTTCCGCGATTTTGCCTACTGCGACTCCGGGATGATCCCCTGGCTGCTGGTGGCCCAGATATTGAGCAAATCCGGCCAGCCCCTTTCCCATCTGGTGCGGGAGAGGCAGGCGGCTTTTCCGGTGAGCGGCGAGATCAACAACCGGGTGGCGGACCCTGCGGCGGTGATTGCCAGGGTGGAGGCGTTTTATGCCGAAACCCCAGGGGAGAAGGATTACACCGATGGCTTGAGCTTTAGCGCGGAGAACTTCCGCTTCAACATCCGCAGCTCAAACACCGAGCCGGTCCTGCGCCTCAATGTGGAAAGCAAGGGTGACCCGGCCCTGCTGGCCGCCAAAACCGCGGAGCTGCTCTCCCTGATCCGGGCCCCGGAACGGTTGTCGCCTTAATTGCCGCTCAGCATCGCTAACAAACCATGCAGGCTTGCCGTGCCCACAAGCGCCAGGCCGATCTTGCGGTGGATGCCGATTTTCACCTGGATCCAATGCCGGCCGGAAAACAGCTGAAACAGCAGGAGAAGAAAATTGATGATCCCGAGGAGCTGCACCAGGGACATTCCGCCGATCCGCATACCATCCCCCTTTTTGCAATGTCGAAAACAGCTGGCCGGAACTATTGCAGACCCACGGTCGCCGTTGCCGTGTTGCTGCTGCCGTGCATATTACAGAAGGCTGCCGCTTCAAGGGTAATCGGCCCGGTCAGCACGTACTCAAAGGTGCGGCGGAACTCGGCCGCCTCAGGAAGATTGGTCCCGGAGAGGTCGCTGTTGCTC
>JAZDIS010000324.1:0-16324 GCA_043804705.1 Pseudomonadota bacterium
CCCGGGCCTATCTCCTCGCCACCTTTCCGGAGGCCAAGACCTCGGCCTGGCAGCCGCCGCTGTCCGATCTGGCGATCTTATCCTATCACGGCACCCCCATAGACGCCATTGCCACCGCCACCCCGCTGGCAGTGCTCAAGACCCAGGGGCTTGGCGCCTTCAGCGAGCAGTTCGGCGTGGGGGCCAACCTCTACACCAATTTCTTTCTCGGCTGGCGGCCCGGTTCCATCGGCGAGACCTCCGGCCTGCTCATCGTGCTGGGGGGGCTCTATCTCCTCTATCGCGGCTACATCACCTGGCATATTCCGGTTTCGGTCATCGGTACCGTCGCTCTGCTTTCCTGGTGTTTCGGCGGTGAGAGCCTGTTTAGCGGCGATCCCCTGCTGGCGGTTCTTTCCGGCGGCGCCTTGCTCGGGGCCTTTTTCATGGCTAACGACTATGTCACCTGCCCCACCAACAAGACCTCCCAGCTTATTTTCGGGGTCGGGGTGGGCGCGCTCACCGTGCTCATCCGCTTGAAAGGCGGCTATCCCGAGGGGATCTGCTACGCCATCCTGCTCATGAATCCGGTTAGCCCGGTGCTGGACGGATTCTTCAAGCCCAAGCGTTTTGCGCCTCTCCAGGGAGGTGGCAAATGAAGAATATCCTCACCATCATCTTCCGCCTGACCGTTGCCTGCCTGCTGGCCGGACTGGTCATGGGCGCGGCCTTTATCGCCACCAACAAGGCGAAAAAACACAATATTCACGTCAACGAGCAGAAGGTCATGCTCAGCCTGCTGGGCTACTCGGAAAAGAACCCGGCCCCGGAAAGCGTGGCCATGCATGAGGTGTATCGCTACCTCGTCGGGGAAGGAGAGGCTCTGGCCATGGGCTATCTCCTTCCCTTGCGGGATAACTCCTTTTCCTTTGTCACCATCGATCTGGCGGGCGGGTTCCTGGCCCAGACCCCCGTGGCGATTTCCGCGGAAAAGGCGGTCGAGGAGGGTGAGCGTACTCCGGCGATTGTTGCGGCCATCGGCGCGGAGAAACCGCTCCGCTATGCCGACCAGACCATCGTGGTCACCAATGGCGGCAAGCGCATGGCCTATTTGTTGCCCGGCAGGTTTCCAGGCTTCAAAACCTTCATCGGCGCCATCCTGGCCGTGAGCCAGGATTTTTCCATCTTGGGTCTGGAGATCATGGAGCACGAGGAGGATCCTGGCTTGGGCGCGGAGATAACCCAGCGCTATTTCAAGAACCAGTTCAAGGGCAAGCCGCTGGAAACGGTGAAAAAGCTGGAGGTCGTGAAAACACCCCTGCCTGAGGAGTACCGCAAGGCTTTGGAGGCAGACAAGTCCGGTCTCGGCGCGGAAGAGGTGGCCAGCATTCAGGAACAGTACAAGGATAACGATATCTATGCCCTCACCGGCGCCACCATCTCAAGCCGCTCGGTGACCAACGGGGTCAAGGCGATGGTGAAGAAATTCGCATACCGGCTGGCGATTTTGGACCGGGTTCTGGGCGAACAGCATATCGCGGTTCCTTTTTAGGAGAATGTGACAGTGGCGACTGACAAAACAAACCTGCAACTGGTGGTCAACGGGATCCTGAACGAAAACCCCATCTTCCGGCTGGTGCTTTCCATGTGTCCGGCGGTGGGAATCAGCACCACGGTGATGAACGGCTTCATGCTGGGGATCGCCGTGCTCTTTGTCCAAGTCTGTTCGAGCTGCACCATTTCCCTGTTCAAGAACGTCATCCATCCCCGGATCCGGATCCCAACCTACACCCTGACCATCGCCACCTGGGTGACGGTAATCGACATGGTCCTGGCCGCTTACCTGCCAGAGGCCTACGCCAAGATGGGCATCTTCATCAAGCTCATCGTCGCCTTTGCCATCATCACCATGCGCCTGGAGATGTTTGCCAGTAAGGAGAGCGTCAACGCCTCGTTTTGGGACGGCATCGGCATGGGGCTGGGTTTCATGTTCGGCATGATGGCCCTGGGCCTTGTCCGGGAGTTGCTGGGGATGGGTACCATTCTTGGCTACGATGTGCTGGGCTTCAAGCCGCTGCTCTTCTTCGTGCTGCCCCTGGCCGGGTTTTTCTGCGTCGGCCTGATGATGGCCTTTTTCAACTATGTCGAGATCGTCTACAAACGAGCCAAACGGGCCTGAACCATGAATACTCTCTCTCTCAGACGGATACTGCTTTCCCTCGCTTTGCTGCTTGTTTTGCCGGTGCTGGCGCAGGCCCAGGAGCTGATTGCCGGAAAGTCCTTCGGCAAGACAGCAAACGAGATCGTCGTCACCTTTGCCGGGGCTGTGGACCGGGCCACGGTTGAAAACCCGGCCAACTACCGGGTCTATGAGGAGCAGGATCCGGACATCACGTTGGAGCTGGCAAGCGTGGTTCTGGCCGAGGATCAGAAAACCGCCACCCTGACCTTCGCGGAGCCGCTCAACGCCAAGGTGGCCCATGTGGTCACCATCGACCGCCTTGCCGAAAGCGGGGCGGCGGCGACCTTTAAGGTGATGAAGCCCTATCTCGGCTATCTGCTCTCCATCCTCATCAGCGCCCTCTTGATCAACAACTTCGTCTTCACCAAGTATCTCGGCCTCTGCGTCTTTTTCGGCACCTCCAAGCGCAAGGACACGGCCAAGGGGATGGGACTCACCTTCACCATGGTCATGGTGGTCAGCGCCATCATGAGCTGGTTTTTTTACCAGTTCATCATGAAGCCCTATGGCCTGAACTTTTTGCAGATCGTGATCTTCATCGGCCTGGTTTCCCTGACGGTGCAGGCGGTGGACACGGTGTTGCGCAAGGTGAATCCCGCCCTGTTCAACGCCTTTGGCGTGTATCTGGTGCTGGTCATCGCCAACTGCGTGATCATCGCGGTGCCCCTGATCCTCGCTGACAACGAATACAATTTTTGGGAGTCCTTCATGCTTGCCTTGGGGGCGGGCGGCGGCTTCCTCCTGGCCCTGTATCTGATGAGTTCGGTGCGGGAGAGGATGGAGCTGGCCAATATTCCGCCGACCTTCAAGGGCGTACCCATCGCCTTTATCGTCGCCGGACAGTTTGCCCTGGCGTTTTTGGGATTTTCCGGGCTCACTCTTTTTTAGTGGCTGAGGAGAGAATCTCTCCGTGAAGCCACTTATCCATTGTGTATGGGATAGGTTTTAGGTGTGGTAATGGATCCAGCATTAGTCAAACTCGCCTTGGGCGGCATCGCTCTCCTGGGATGCATCGGCCTTTTTTTCGGCATCGGTCTTGCCCTGGCGGCCCATAAATTTGCCGTGGAGGCCAACCCTCTGATCGAAGAGGTCTTGGAGTCCCTGGCCGGCGCCCAGTGCGGCGGCTGCGGTTATCCGGGCTGCGAAGGGTATGCCATCGCGGTGGTCACCAACCCCGAGGTGCCGCCCAACCTGTGCTTTCCCGGCAAGGAAAAGGTGGCCGAACGGGTGGCCCAGCTCACCGGCAAGAAGATGACCGCGGTGGAGGACATGATCGCCCTGGTCCGTTGCTCCCGCAAGGAAGGCAGGGTCAGCCACAAGCACGAGTACATCGGTTTTGCCTCCTGCACCGCGGCCAACCTCGGCTTCGGCGGACCCTCGGCCTGCAACTATGCCTGCATCGGTCTCGGCGAATGCGCCGAGAGCTGCCCCTTTGACGCCATTGCCATGGTGGATGGCTTTCCGAAGGTGAACCCCGACAAGTGCGTGGCCTGCGGCACCTGCGTCCGGGCCTGCCCCAAGCGGATCATCGAACTCATGAGCCTCAAGGCCAGGGTGCATGTGCCGTGCAGCACCAAGGACCTGGGCAAGAATGTCCGCAAGGTCTGCGAGGTGGGCTGCATCTCCTGCCAGATGTGCGTGAAGAAATGCCCGGCCGAGGCCATTGCCTACACGGACGGCCTGATCAAGATCGACCATCCGAAGTGCATTGCCTACGGCCCGGAATGCCAGGAGATCTGCGTGGAAAAATGCCCCCGCAACATCATGCGGAAATACGAGGGAAGAGCAGCCATTGCCCGCCAGGCGGAAGGCTTGAGGATGGCTTCCTAGATTGAAAAAAACTGAAAACGAAAGGTTCACGGGGTGTATCCTCGAAGCCTTTTTTTATCGAGTAAAGAGAGGGAAGAAATGAACACGAAATCGACCATGGTGCATCCGTGCAATCCGCAGAGAAGATCCTTTTTGAAGCTTTCCGGCCTGCTCGGCCTCGGCGCGGCAAGTGCGGCCCTGCTGCCCACGCCCCAGGCCGAGGCGGTTCTTTTCGGTCCCAAGGAATACAAGGTTTCCTCCACCAGGCTGGCGATGGGTTCTTTTTTGTCCATCACCGCCATCCACTCCTCCAAGAATGAGGCGGAAAACGCTATTGGTCTCGCCTGGGAGGAGATCGACCGGCTGGGCAAGCTCCTGAGCCGCCACGATTCCTCCACCCCTGTTTCCCAGCTCAACAGCACCGGCACCCTGCCCAAGGCGCCGCCCGAGGTGCTTGAGGTGGTGGCCCGTTCCCTCTACCTCCACAAGCAGACCGGCGGGGCCTTCGATATCACGGTCAAGCCCCTGGTGGATCTCTTCAAGGAGCGGTTTGCTGCCGGGGTGACCCCCTCCGAGGCTGAAATCAACGCGCTTCTGCCCCAGGTAGGTTCCGAGCAGATCCGCTTTTCTGCCGGTGATATCTCTTTTGCCCGCCAGGGCATGGGCATCACCCTGGACGGCATCGCCCCCGGCTACATTGTGGACCGGGTTTCCGCATTGCTTGCGGCCAAGGGGATCACCAACCATCTCATCAATTGCAGCGGTGACATCCGCACCAGTGGAACTGCGGCCAAGGGCAAACCCTGGACCGTGGCCATTCAGGATCCGGCGAAGCAGAAAGCCTACCCCGAGGTAGTGGCCATGACCACCGGCGCCATCTCCACCTCCGGCAGCTACGAGGTGTTTTATGATCGGGAGAAGATGTTCCACCACATCGTCACCCCCCGGACCGGCCATTCGCCGAGAACGGCAATCAGTGTTACGGTCAAGGCCCCTTCGGTCATGGATGCCGATGCCCTGGCCACCGGGCTCATGGTTATGCCGCCGGCGGACGGTATCCGTTTCGTTGACAGCCATCCGGGCTGTGAATGTTTTGTTGTGGCCCAGGACGGTAGTTTTAAGAAATCCGCAAGCTGGAACCGGCTTGCCTGATTGTTTGGGATGACAGAATGCAGGTGAGAAAAAGAGGCCTGTCGGCCTCTTTTTTTTGTGGGAGAATTTGAGCCATGTCTGAACTGAAAAATCCCCTGGAGATCTATGCGGCACTGGCGAAGACCAACTGCGGCCAGTGCGGGGTTCCCTCGTGCATGGCCTTTGCCGCCGCAGTGTTGCAGGGGCAGAAAAAATTGGCTGCTTGTCCCTATCTGGAGCCGGCTGTTGCCGTCCAGTTGAGCCAGAGAATTGTACAGCGACGCTCCCTGGAAGACGAGCAGCTACAGGCCATTGAACAGCTCCAGCAGGAAGTGGCGCTTCTTGATTTTTCTGCTTTGGCGCCGCGGCTCGGGGCGCGGCTGGTGGACGGGAATCTGGCGATCAACTGCCTGGGCAAGGATTTTCTCATCACCCCGGCGGGAGAGATGATTTCCGATTGCCACCTCAACCACTGGATTTATATACCCCTGCTGCACTATGTGATCTGTTGTCAGGGCAAAGAGCAGCAAGGCGAGTGGGTGCCCTATGCCACCCTGCCCGGAGCGACCGAATGGAGCCAGTATTTCAGCCACCGCTGTGAAGAACCTCTGCGCCAGTTGGCCGACGCCCATCGCGATCTGGTTTTTGAAATGCTCGATTTTTTCGGGGCCAAGCCCGTCTCCCTCTCCGGCGGCGCGGACCATTCGCTCCTCATCCTGCCCCTGCCCAAGGTGCCTTTTTTGATCAACTATTGGGAGCCGGAAGAGGGGTTTGCCTCGAAATTGAACATCCTGCTCGATCGCACGGCCGGGGAGAATATCAACGCCCAATCCATCAACCTGCTTGCCCGGGGCATCATCGAGATGTTTCGCCAGCTCATCCTCCGGCACAGCAAGGAAGGCAAGCTCTTCTGATGATCCGTTCCCGCCTTGCCCCCTCTCCCAGCGGTCTCCTCCATCTCGGCAACGCGGTTAATTTTATCCTCACCTGGCTGATGGTGCGCAAGGCGGGCGGCACGCTGCGGCTGCGCATCGATGACGCCGATTGTCTGCGCACCCGGCCCGAATATCTGGAGGATATTTTCCGGCAGCTCGATTGGCTCGGGATCACCTGGGATGAAGGGCCGACAGGGCCGGATGACTTCCACCGCCGGTTCTCCCAGCAGCTTAAGCGTGAACGGTATCGTGAATTCCTGGCCCAACTGGGTCGTCTCGGGTATCTCTATCCCTGCGTCTGCTCGCGCAGCAAGATCAGAAGCCTCGCGCCGGATGGGATCTATCCGGGGTTCTGCCGAAGGCGTTCCGCCGAGCCAGGGGCCGGGGAGTCGATTCGGGTGCGGGTTCCGGAGGGAAGCGTTTTTCGGGTGGATGGGCAGGAGGTGCCGCTTTGCAAGGCGATGGGAGACTTTGTGCTTTGGCGCAAGGAGGATCTGCCTGCCTATCAATTGGTCAGCCTGGTCGATGATCTGGATGACCGGATCACGCTCATTGTCCGCGGCCAGGATCTCTTGGCTTCCACCGCGGCCCAGCTTTTTCTCGCCGGGTTGCACGGGGACAATTTTTTTGCGGCAGGGGTTTTTCGGCATCATCCCCTGGTGCTGGGTGAAGATGGCCGAAAGCTCTCCAAGTCGGACCGCGCCTTGTCCCTGGCCACCCTGCGCGAGGGGGGTTGTTCTCGGATGGGGGTGTATCGGAGCGTGGCACGGCAGGTGGGGATTGAGCCGGACGGGATCGCCACCCTTGAGGATCTGCTTCTCAGGTTTCTTGAGACCTCCTGAGACAATCAGGAGGTTCATTAGGCCATCGGCCTTGGCGGCTCGGCTTGGCCACCGCCTGGGCCAGCCGGGCGGAAAACTCCGCCCCGGAAATCTCCCTGGCCCCCAGTCGTTGCAGATGGCCGGTGCCGACCTGGCAATCGATCAGCGCAAAATTCCAAACTTTCAGGCGCTCAACCAGAGCGGCCAGGGCGACCTTGGAGCTGTCGGACACCAGGCTGAACATGGACTCCCCGAAGAACACCGCGCCCAGCGCCACCCCGTACAGCCCGCCGACCAGCTCCCCGCCCTGCCGGCATTCCACCGAATGGGCATAGCCCTGATCGTGCAGCCGGCAGTATGCCCCGATCATCTCCTCATCCAGCCAGGTGCCTTGGCCCTCCTTGCGGCTGGTTTGGCTGCACGCTCGGATCACCCCGCAAAAATCCGTATCAAAGGTGATGCGGAAGGCCTGTTGCCGGATGGTGCGGGCCAACCGTTTTGCCAGATGGAACTCTTCGGGAAACAGGGCCAGACGAGGGTCCGGCGACCACCACAGAATCGGTTCCCCGGGAGAGTACCAGGGGAAAATGCCGTGCCGGTAAGCCAGGAGCAGACGGGGCACGGAGAGGTCGCCGCCCACCGCCAGCAGGCCGTCTTCCCTGGCCAGGGCCGGAGGCGGAAACAGCAGGCTGTCGCTCAGTTGAAAAACAGGCATGGCGATGGTTGGTGGGCTAGGGCTGAAAAATGAAAAGTGAATGGGAAAGAAGGCCCCCGGAAGGAGATCAGACGATCCGCTGGATGCTCGGAATCTCATGGATGCCGGTGG
Source organism: Pseudomonadota bacterium (assembly GCA_043804705.1). Taxonomy (GTDB): domain Bacteria; phylum Desulfobacterota; class Desulfobulbia; order Desulfobulbales; family Desulfurivibrionaceae; genus Thiovibrio. The sequence continues at coordinate 7,744 of JAZDIS010000324.1, forward strand.
TGCAGACATTGAGATCCCTGAGGATGCCGTCGCTCACCCGGTAGATCCAGCCGTGCACCGCCAGTTCCTGCCCGGATTTCCAGGCGTTCTGCACCATGGTCGTATGGCAGACGTTGGCCACCTGTTCCATGACGTTCAATTCGCAGAGCAGGTCGAGCTTGTCTTTTTCGTTGGCTTGGGCATCGATCTCTTTCTGGTGAAAGCGGTACACATCCTTGATATGCCTGAGCCAGTTGTCGATCAGGCCATGCTCGCTGTTTTCCAGGGCGGCGGTGATGCCGCCGCAATCGTAATGGCCGCAGACGATGATGTGCTTGACCTTGAGCACGTCCACTGCGTACTGGATCACCGAAAGGCAGTTGAGGTCGGTATGGACCACCACGTTGGCGATGTTGCGGTGCACGAAGATCTCGCCGGGCAGCATGTTGACGATCTCGTTGGCCGGCACCCGGCTGTCGGCGCAGCCGATCCAGAGGTACTCGGGGCTTTGCTGACCGGCGAGTTTACTGAAGAAATCAGGGTCACCCTTTTTGATCGTGGCCGCCCATTTCTTGTTGTTGTCGAAAAAATGCTTGAGAACCTGCATGGATTTCCTTGGGTATGGTCCGCTGGGCGGGGGTCAATTCTGGTTGACGGCCAGGGCGAATTCCTTCAGTTCGATGAGAAACTGGTTTAAATTTTGAAGGTCATCGTGCCGGAGCCCCATGTTGATGTCGCCCAGTACCTCCTTGCTCCGGTCCGAACGCAGGGCCGAGAGGAAGGCAATGATTATCTCACGGTCGAACAGGGTATCGATCCCGTCGCACAGCGTCCTGAGGGCCTCTTCCACCGGCAAGGCTTCCCGGTAAGGGCGTTTGGAGGTGAGCGCGTCGAAGACATCCGCCACCGCGATGATCCGGCCGAACAGGGAGATGGCCGTGCCTACCAGGCCACCGGGATAGCCGGTACCGTCCATCCGTTCGTGGTGCTGGATCGCGCCTTCGAGGATGTGGACCGGCAGCTTGATGGGCTGGAGGATCTTGTCGGTGTAGACCGGGTGCTTCTGGATAAGGCAGTACTCTTCGTGGGTAAGCTTGCCGGGCTTGCCAAGGATCAGTTCCGAGATGCCGATCTTGCCCAGATCGTGCATGTAGCCGGCGATCTCCAGGTCGTTGAGCTGCTGGTGGCCGATGCCAAGTTGTCCGCCGATGGCCAAGGCGTACTTGGCCACCCGGAAAGAATGGCCATGGGTATACTCGTCCTTGGCGTCAATGGCCGCAGCCAGGGCCTTGACCGTGTTCAGGTAGAGATCCTGAAGGCTGTCATACAGGCGCAGGGTTTCAAAGGTCGGCGAGATGATGTTTTCGATGATGCCGACCAGCTGTTTTTCGGAGGCGGAAAAAGCCCGGTGGCTGAGGGCGCGGATAAAGACCATCTGGCCGCTCTGGCTGTCCTTTTCCTTGATCGGCGAGTAAAGCAGCGAGACGCCGTCTTCGCGGGTGCAGATGATGGTGCTGCCTGCCGCCGTGCGCTGCAGGCAGACACTGTTCCGGGTAGAGTCCACTTCCGCGCCGGTCATTCGGTAGGTGACGCGGATTTCATCGTCCCACCTCCCCTTGGTGTGGATGAAGCCCTGGTCAGCCTTGGTCGCTTGGCAGATTTCATCCAGAATGATCTGGTAGCATTTTTTCAGGTCATCGATCCCGATGATTTTCTTGGCCACCTTGAACAGAAAATTCATCTGGCTGGAGAGTTGCAGCATCTCCTCGGTGGTTTCCCGGAGTTCCGTTTCCCGCAGGAGCTGGCTGTTCAGGGCGGCCAGGCAATAGAGGATGTGCGGTTCGGCCCGGGAGAGAAGGTCCTGGTCCGGCGCGGCGCAGACAATGGAGCCGATGCCGGAGGAAAAACGAAAAGGGTAGGCGCGGCTGGCCGGGCTGTCTTCCCCCTCGCTCCGGCGGCTTGCCACGGGCATTCCCTCGCTGTCGAGTACGGTGATTGCGAGACCAAGCGTCTCGGCCAGATAGTCGATTGATTGGTCCAGAAAAGCAGTGTCGAACAGGTAGTCCAGAATAGAGGCCATGGCTGGTTAGTCCGTTCCGAGAATGTCGCGGATGGCCTGGTCGAGTTCTTCCTTGCAGATCGGTTTGTTCAAGAAGCCGATGCCCCCCGCCTCCCTGGCCTGCTGGATGTTTTCCTCGCTTCCCAGAGTGGTGAAGAACGCCACCGGGATATGGGCGGTGCGCTGATCGGTCTTAATCCGCCAGGTTGCCTCGAAGCCATCCATTATCGGCATTTCGATGTCCATGATAATCATGTCCGGCCTGAGTTCGGCGGCCAGCTCGTATCCCTGGAGACCGTTTTCCGCAATGATGGACTGGTAGCCAAGCTGTTGGACAAGCTGGCTGACAATCCGCCGGATCATGGCGGAATCATCGACTATGAGAATGGTTTTCAGCATGGAGCCTTGTTCGTAATGAGTAAGGGGAACAATGTTTTACAGCAGCGCGAATGGCGCAATATACTCTGAAATCCGGCGGTAAGGCAAAAAAATATCGGCCATTCTTCCCCGGCCCTTGATGTGAAAGGGGGTGCCGGCAATTCCCTGGGCGTCCAGCCTATATTTTCTTGGTTCGGATGGCCACGGAATTGGCATGGGCGGTGAGGCCTTCAAGTTTGGCGAGCCGCTGGATATGTTCGCTGTCCGCCTGGAGGGCCTCCTGGGAATAGGCGATCAGGCTGGATTTCTTGATGAAGGTTTCCACCCCCAGGGCAGAGGAGAAGCGGGCCGTGCCCATGGTCGGCAACACATGGTTGGGACCGGCCAGATAATCCCCGGCCGATTCCGGGGTGTGACGTCCGAGAAAGATGGCTCCGGCATGGCGGACGCGGGTCAGCCAGAGAAATGGCTCCCGCACCATCAGCTCCAGGTGTTCGGCGGCAATCTGGTTGGCCAGGAGGATGGCTTCCTCCAGGTCCGTGGCCACCAGGATCACCCCGCGTTCGCTCAGGGATTTCCGGGCGATCTCGGAGCGGGACAGGTTTGCCAGCTGCGCTTTGAGCTCAACCACGATCCGGCCTGCCAGCTCCTCGCTGGTGGTGATGCACATGGCCAGGGCCTGCGGGTCGTGCTCGGCCTGGGCCAGCATGTCGGCGGCGATGTAGGAGGGCTCCCCGGTTTCATCGGCGATGATCAAGACCTCGCTGGGTCCGGCGATCATATCGATGCGCACTCTCCCTGCAATCTGGCGCTTGGCCTCGGTCACATACTGGTTGCCGGGGCCGACGATCACGTCCACCGGGGCAATGGTCTTGGTGCCGTAGGCCAGGGCCGCAATGGCCCAGGCGCTGCCCGCCTTGTAGATCTCGGTGATCCCGATTTCCTGGGCCGCCACCAGCAGGGCCGGATTGATCTTGCCGTTTGCATCTGGCGGCGTCACCATCACCCGCCGCTCCACCCCGGCAATGGCTGCGGGGATGCCGTTCATCAGCACCGAAGAGACCAGGGGCGTCTTGCCGCCCTGACCGCCCGGCACGTAAAGGCCTGCCGAGTCCACCGGATGCACGATCCGGCCGGTGATGGCGCCGTCTTCCCGCGTCACCATCCAGGATTGTTCCTTCTCCCGCTCATGAAAGGTGTAGATGCGCTCGATGGCGATCTCCAGGGTGTCGAGAAAATCGTCATCCACCGAGGCCAGGGCTTCGTGCAGCTCCTCGTCGCTGACCCGGAGCTGGTTGCTGCTCATCTCCGGTGCGTCGAACTTGCGGATGTATTCGATCAGCGCCTCGTCGCCGCGCTGGCGGATGCCGGCTATGATGGAGGTCACGGTCTGTTGGCAAGTGCTGTCGGCCAGTTGGAAACGGTCGCGCAATCCGGCCAGAATTTCTTTGCCTCTGGCAGAGGTAGTGGTAACGGGGGTGATGATCATTGGTTGCCTCGAGATGTTCAGCGGAAAGAAGAAAGTCGCTTCGTGGAGACCGTCGCCTGTATCTTTCCGTCGTATTTTGTGAGCCGGTTTGCCGCCTTGGGAGTATTTCTCTCTATACCAGCGTTTACAGGGGAAGAAAAGACCTCTTCGCATAATGGGGCAAGTATTGACGGCGGTGCTTGGCTGCCTGCGGAAGAAAAGGAAATGTCAAAAAGTTGTTGACGGGCAGTGCGCGAGGGGGGGGCGGGGAGCGGGAAGCGGTGGGGCTCGATTTTTCCCCGGCACGGTTTTAAGTCACGCCTCTTCCCCGATTGGCAATGGCGGAAAAAGCTTACAGTTTTTCGCTGAGATTCGCCTCGACAACAAAAGAACCCGCCGCTGTTTCAAAGGGAATGACAATGGTTGGCGCCTTGGAGTAATAGGTGATTTCCACCCCTTTGCCGACGACCATGTTGGGGGTGGCCAGGTCGAATTTGTGATCGAGCTTGGCCAGTTGGGCCTTGGCGCCACCACAGATCATATTGGTCAGTTCGCCGACCGCGTCAACAACCTCATCGTCAATCTTCGCCTTGGGTTCTTCCATCAGCATGTTGGCGACAATTTTCAGGATGCATTTTTCCGAAAAACTCACGATCATGGAGCCGGTGATTTCCTCGGAGGTCATGCCGATGATGCCGGTTACCTCTCCGTAAGAGGTGATACCTTCTTTCAGCCGGGGTTTTTGCGGAGTTACCTGGGTCTGCGCCATTGTTTCCAGAACGTTTTTGGCAGCGGTTAAAAATGGATTAATGAATTCTGCTTTCATGGGTCTCCGCTCGCGTTTTCTCTGCTGATTGTTGAGGCGTATTGTTTTAACTTGCGGGATATACCCTGAATTGTCAAGCGCCAATTGGCCGGCATTCCTTCACCTCGGGAAGGCGCCTGCATAAATGGCTTTTTTTACGGCAGACAAATGGCGCGAAAGAGAGTTTATGCATGAAATGCTCTTGAAAACAGATTAAAATACGAAACTATGATCTAACGGTTCGTATTTACGGCAAATATCAGTACTTATACCGATGGTTTTCAATTTTCCGGGCAGGAGGCAGTGATGGATGCAAAAGAAAGAATGAACATTCCCCGCCAATTTTCACGGGAATTACCCGTTGCCGGGCGGATCAAGAATTTTGACGAGGTTGTTTCCGGATATGAGGCCCAGGCTGCCCAGCTTGAGGCGGAGCGCTGTCTGCAATGCAAAAAACCAAAATGCCGGGAAGGCTGCCCGATCCACAATGACATCCCCGGCTTTATCAGGTTGTTACGGGAAGGCAAAATCGAGGAGGCCTACTGGAAGGATCGGGAAACCAATTCACTTCCCGCCATCTGTTCGCGGGTCTGCCCCCACGAATTTCAATGCGAGGGCCATTGCATCCGGGGGAAAAAGGGTGAACCGGTGGCCATCGGCATGCTCGAGCGCTACATCGTTGACTGGATGGTGGCCAACAACAAGAATCTGCTCCAGCCCTGCGCCCTGCCCAAGAGTAAAAAGGTGGCCATTGTCGGTTCCGGGCCGGCCGGGATGTCGGCGGCCTATTATCTTGCCCACGAAGGCTATCGTTGCACGATTTTTGAAAGTCTTCCCGTTTTTGGCGGCATGCTGGCGGTGGGCATTCCTGCCTATCGTCTGCCACGCCAGGTTATTGCCGCGGAATGCGAGGCCTTGAAAAATTGCGGGGTGACCCTGGTGCATGGGGTGACCATCGGCAAGGATAAAACCCTGCGGGATCTGCGGGAGGAGGGCTTTTCTGCGGTATTTCTCGGGCCGGGCGCCCACTTGAGCCGAAAGTTGGGGGTGGATGGAGAAGATCTGGAAGGGGTAGTGCATGGGGTTGATTACCTGCGCAAGGTCAATGTCGGCGAGAAGCTGAATCTCGGCAAAAATGTGGTGGTGGTCGGCGGCGGAAACGTGGCCATCGACTGCGCCCGGACCGCCCTGCGCACCGGCTCTGATAATGTCTTCATCCTCTATCGGCGGAGCAAGGCGGAGATGCCCGCCTCCCAGGCGGAGATTCATCATCTTGAGGAAGAAGGGGTGCGCATCGAGATGTTGGCGGCTCCGGTGGCGATCCATGGCGAGAACGGCAGGTTGCGCGAGATCGAGTGCATCCGGATGGAGCTTGGCGCCTGCGATGCATCCGGCCGTTGCCGGCCCGTGCCCAAGGAAGGCTCAAACTTCATGCTCGCCGCCGATGCCATCATTCCGGCGATCAGTCAGGATGTGGACGTTACCGCTGGTTCCGGCCTCGATCTGGCTTTGAGCCGATGGGGCACCTATGTGGTGGATGAGGTGACCATGCAAACCTCGGAGGAATGGATTTTTGCGGCAGGCGATGCGGTGCTTGGCCCCCAGACCGTAGCCAAGGCCGTGTATCAGGCCAAGGAGGCCGCCGAATCCATCAAGCGTTATCTTGAGGGCAAGGATCTCAAGGAAGGGCGCCAACCCTTTTCCCTTGAGTAAGAGCTGCGGCATTTTTTCGGGAAGAATCGCGCACAAAGCCCTGCCGGTGGAAAATCGGCGGGGCTTTGTGCGGTCGTAAGTAAAAGGGATTGCGGCGCCAGCCGCCTGGTTCAGCGGTTGGAATTGCTGGCCAGGCTCAGGCCCTGAACATATTGGGCCACGCCGCCGGAGATGTGCTTGGCCACGTCGGCAAGATAGGCGTCATCTTTAAGCCGTTTTTCCTCCTCCGGATTGCTCAGAAAAGCGATTTCCGTGAGGATGGCAGGCATCTGGGCGCCGATGAGCACCACGAAAGGCGCCTTCTTTACCCCAAGATTGGAGACGGTGCTGAATTTTTTGTTCAGGCCGCTCACCATTTCCTCCTGAACCAGTCCGGCCAGCTTCAGGGATTCGTTTATTTTTGAATTCTGCATGAGATCCAGGAGGATGGATTGCAGGTCGCTGATCTGTTTGGCCGAGGTAGCGTTTTCCATGGCCGCCAGCCGCATGGCGTCCTTGTTGTTGGTCAGGTCGAGGACATAGGTTTCGATGCCATGCGCTTCATGGTTCGGAGCGGCATTGACATGGATGGAAAGGAACAGGTCGGCTTCCTTGGCATTGGCGATGGCGGTTCGTTCTTCCAGGGGGACGAAGACATCGCGGTCGCGGGTGAGGATAACCTCATAGCCGGGTTTTTCCCTGAGGGCCTTGGCTACCCTGAGGGCCACATCGAGAACGAGGTCTTTTTCCTTGAGGCCGCTCGGGCTGCAGGTGCCTGGGTCCTTGCCGCCGTGGCCCGGATCGATGACGATCTTTTTGAGGCCCAGGCCCAACTGCTTCGCCATGGTTGGGGTTCCCGCCTTGTTCCCGGAGGCTTCTTTTTTCCCCTTGCCTGCGATTTTTTTCTTACTGTCGGTTTTTTCCGCTTTTTCAGGGGCGGCAGTGCTCATCACATCGATCACCACCCGGAAGGGATCGGCAAGGGTGAAGACCTTGTAGCCGGAAATCTTGGTTTGGGTGTCGAGGACGATGCGCACTGTTTTTGGGTCAAACTGGGCATTTCTGACCCGACGCAAGAGGCCGTCCTCAATGGGGATGGTTTTGACGGTTTCCGGACTGAGGCGGGTGTTGTGCAGGTCTATGTAAATCCGGCGCTGGGAAGCCTCGTCCCCGGAGAGCGCCTGGTGTTTGAAGGTTACTGGGGCAGAGGTCTCAACGATCAGACGGGTGTAGCGGTTATTGGACCAGTGACGGATAGGCAGCACCGTTGCCACCCCGGTTTTTTTTGCGGCAAGGTCTTTGGCTGGCGGCTCACCGGCAATTTGCGGACTGATGCATTTTTCTTCGGGCACTTCCCTGCCCGGGTCTGGCGCGGCTGCTCCATGCTTGATCTGCAGCAGCTGTTCTTCGGCCGCCCCGGCCATATCTCCTTCCGGGTAGATGGCGATGATTTTGGTATAGGCCCGCGCCGCCTTGCCCGGATCCTTTTTTTCGGTAAGATAGATGGTGCCCAGAATAAAAAAGGCGTCATCGGCCAGGGCATTCCCCGCATACTTGGCGCTCAGCTCTTCGTAGGCAGCAATGGCCTGATCAAGATCTTGGATCTTGCCGCTCTGCTGGAACAGGGTCTGGAATATCTTGCCCAGCATGAACAGGGATTTCGGGGCCGCCTGATGGCCGGGTGCTGCCTTGTAGATGCTGCGGAAGGCGGTGACGGAGGTGAGCCAGCTCTTCCGGTCCTTGCCCTTGCCGCTGGTGAGCAGCTCCTGGTAATAGGCCTTGGCCTGCCCGTATTGTTTGGCGATGTCGTCCTGGTCTGAATCCGGTCCGGCCCAGGCCGGGGGGCAGAGCAGGAGCAGCACGAGAATCCAGAGCGGTAAAAGGAAAACGCCCAGCGGGACAAGAGGTGTTTGCCTTGCTCCTTGTCTCATCTTACTCCGCATCGGTCAGCCTTTTGAGTTCATAGAGCAGATCCAGGGCCTCGCGGGGCGACAGGGCGTCGGGATTGATCTCCCGCAACCTGCGCGTCGCCTGCGACTCCCCCCCGCCGAAGAGGGAGAGCTGGCCTGGTTGCGGGTGCTTCTTTTTTTTGGGTGAGGTGGCGATGCGCGGTTCGCCCTGCCGGTTGAACTCTCCCTGCTCGATATTATGCAATAATTCCTTGGCCCTGGCAACCACCTTGGCCGGAACCCCCGCCAGG
>JAZDIS010000325.1:0-10739 GCA_043804705.1 Pseudomonadota bacterium
AAGGCCTTGAACAAGGAAAAGGCATGGAGTCCCACGAATGGTTGGGCTAAATCATATATAACGAAAATCCTTTCCAGCCGGGCGGTCCTCGGGGAGTTTCAGCCCATGACGAAGGAGGAAGGTAAACGGATACCCACGGGAGACCCTTTGCCGGACTATTTCCCCCGGATCATCTCGGACGAGCTTTTCCATGCTGTCCAGGCGCGGCTGGCAGGCAATCAGGGCAAAGGCGGGCGGAATGGCCGGGTCAGTAACCTATTCGGCCATATTGCGAAATGCGGCTACTGCGGCAAGTCAATGACTTTTATTGATAAAGGCCCCGCGCCAAAAGGAGGCCGGTATCTCCTTTGTTATACTGCAAGCCGCGCCTGGGGCTGTCACCGGCACAGCATCAAATACCAGGACTTTGAAGAGCTGATTTTGACCTATTGCCGGGGGCTGTCCGTGAATGAGCTGCTGCCCGATGCCGAGCAGGCCCAAACAGCCACGGAAGTGGCGCGGAACAGGCTGCTGGCGATACAGGGGAAGTTGGCAGAGGTTGAAAGACGGCGGCGGAATCTGAAGGAAAGTATTCAATCCACCGATGACCCGGCCAAGCGGTCCTTCTTGATGGAGGACTTCCCAGCGCTTCAGGCAAAAGCCGAAGTCCTCAAGGAACAGCACCGCATCACCGAGCAAGAAGTCATTCAGCTTTCCAGCGTCAGCGAGAACACCCAAGCCCGGCTTGACACGTTGAACGAGCTGATGGCGTTCATGGCCGGGGAAACCCCGGAGGATGTGGCAGCCGTTCGGATGCGGCTAAGGGACAAGCTCCGAGCCCTCATCAAGCGAATTGAGGTTTACCCGGTGGGCAAGCCACGAATGACCCTGGAAGGCGTAGAGGAGCGCGTCCAGGCCGTGCTTGACGTTCAACCGGAATTAGCCGGGACGGCGGAGCTTGAGAGGGTCAGGGCGGGGTTGCTGGACCGGATCGACAACAAGGCTTATGGCACCTGTACCGTCCATTTCCACGGCGGCAGCTTCCGGGTGCTGAACCTCGGCAAGGAGCCGGGCTGTATGCTGGACTTTGACCGGGAAGGCGGGGGGCTGGTAGATGCTGCTACAGGCACGGTTCACAAGGCTTTCCAACAGGTTTAAACGTATATGACGTTAGGATGTTGTGTCTTCCCGCCGCGGCAACCTCCAGCGCCCTTTTTACATTGGCGTGCCCCTTGACCTCGGAAAAATCGTTTTCCGGCGCTTCTGTTTGGCGGAACAGGTCGGCGTGGCATATGGTTATCGGGGCGAGCTCCTTCTTGCCGGTCAGGAGTTCCACTGCTTCATGCAGGGTGGCCACACTCAAGGTGTTGATCCCCGTCACCACCGCCCCTTCCGCAGCATTGGCCTCGGGCACCAGATAGTAGGCCAGGCCCGCGTTCCGTGCGGACAGGGCAATGGGCAGGATGCCCGGAGTGGGGCGCAGGCCGCCATCCAGGGAAAGCTCCCCGGTGACGCAGGTCCTGGCGAGTAGTTCCGTGTTGATCAGTCCTGCGGCGGCCAGGATGCCGAGGGCGATGGGCAGATCAAAGCCGGTGCCTGATTTTTTGAGATCCGCCGGGGCCAGGTTTACCGTGATGCGCCGATTGGGGAAATCATAGCCGCTGTTCTTGATGGCCGCCTTGACGCGGTCCTTGCTTTCCCGCACCGCGCCTTCGGCGAGGCCGACGATGGTGAGGGTCGGCAACCCCATGGCGATATCAACCTCCACGTCAACGAGATGTCCATCAACGCCCAACACCGTTCCACTGATAATCTTGGCAAGCATGGCTGGCTCCGGACAGATTTTTAAAGTGTGTTGGGCATGCGCGCCCGGTTATTCATGGCATGGACTGGCAGGGTGGGGGAAAGCTTGCAGGAAAGAATACACAATTAGTCAGGGTTTTCCAAGACCATCTTTCGGTTGGGCGACAGAGGGTCGGCTACCCTTCGTAAAAGATGTAGCTGGTTGTGCGGGATTTTTTGGCCTGATACATGGCTTTGTCCGCCTTCTGGAGCAGGGCGTCAATCTGTTTGTCGTCATCGGGATAGATGCTGATGCCGACGCTGGCCATGACAGTGAACCGTGTATCGTGAAAAAAGATGGGTTCGGCCAGGGTGGCGATGATTTTTTTCACTACGCAGTTCACTGCGGTTTTGCTGGAAATATCATGGAGAATCACCACAAATTCATCGCCGCCCATGCGGGCGACCGTGTCGGAGTCGCGCAACAGGCCGCGTAGTCTGGCGGCGACCTCTTTGAGGACGGCATCGCCGGCCAGATGTCCGTGTACGTCATTGATCTGCTTGAATTTGTCCAAATCAACATAGAGGAGGGCGATTTTTTTGCGGTGCCGCTGGCTCAGTATCATGGCCTGGGCCAGGCGATCAGGGAAAACATGCCGGTTGATCAGACCGGTGAGGGGGTCATGATGGGCCAGGTGGGCGATATGGTCCTGGGCCTGTTTTTTTTGTGCGGCCAGGGCGAACAGGGAGGCGAACTGTTCAACGGTGTCGAGATCCCGTTTTTCATAATTACGCGGGCTGTCGGCCACGGTGATGAGACCAAGGAATTCGTTGTTGAACATGGCAGGAACCGCCAGGATGCGGGTAAGAACGGCTGGACCGGCCGGAATGCCCTTTGTCCTGTAGTCGGTGAGCGGCGAGTTTGACAGGATGCCGGCTTTGTTTTCCAGAACCCAATTGACAAGGCCCTGGGGGGAATGAACAAAGGCACCGCCTTCCTCGTGCATGTCGCACATGGCCTGGATCTCCGGGGAAAAGGCCATGGCCAGCAGGTTGTTTGTTTTCTCGTCCACCAGGTCGATGATTCCATGTTTGCTCCCGGTCAGGATCTGGATTTCTTCAAGCAGGGCTACGGAAATGTCCTTCAGTGAATCGGAGGAGATAATCATCCTGGAGATTCTGGCCACGGCCCCGCTCACGGCCGATTCCATGGCCAGCTTGTTCTCCGCTTGTTTCCTGGCGGTAACATCCTCGAAGATGGCGACAACCTCGCCGGAGGGCAGCTTGTACAGATAATTTTCCCGCCAGCCGGAGAGTCGATTGTCCTTATACACTGAAATCGGGTGATATTTAGGCCTGCCGGTCTGCCAGACCCGCTGCAGCACGGCAAGAAGGCCGAATTCCTTTGCCCCGGGAAAGACCTCGAGGAGTGACCTTCCGATTACCTGGTCTTTGCGTATTTTCTCGATGCGTTCCGCAGCCCGGTTGAAATCCACAAAAACAAAATCGTCGGCCCCGAGATCTGTTGCCTCGTAGACCGCGACCCCGGAACTCATGTTGTTGAACAGCTCGCGGAAGCGTGTTTCATTGGCCAGCAGGGTCTGTTCCGTTTCGTACCGGTCACTGATATTTCTGGCCATGAGGATTATGGTGGGCCGGTCGTGCTGGCGGAGTTCCAGAAAATGCAGGGCGACATGTTTCCCGTTGAGCAACGTGGGAGGATCGTCTTCGATGAGCTGGGGCAAAAGTTCCGGGTGTGCCAGCAGGCAGGCAATCCTTGCGTGCTCATCCTCGGCGAAAAGTGTGACGAGGTTTGCGGCCAGCAGTTTTTCCTCGACAAGGTCGCACAGGTCCATGGCTGCCAGATTGACAAAGATTATGGTGCCGTCCGGGGTCAACTCGAAAACAGCCTCGGACATGTTGTTGAGAATGGCTTCGAAATGATTTTTTGAGGATAACAGCTCTCTGGTAATGGTCCGGTACTGGATATCCTCAAGATTTGCCACAGACTCAAGACTGGCAGGGGAGTGATCCCCCAGGTGGCGGATGATTCCAAGAACATGTTTCTGGATGGATTTGATTGAGCCCTTGGCGATGCAGGCGTTGGCGCCGAATTTTTTGTAATCTACGTCATCCTCCGCGGCAATGGCGGAAAGTATGACGATGAAAAGATCGGCAAATCTGGGGATGCTGCGGATAATCCGGCAGAGCTTGTCGCCGCCGATGTTGGGCATGACCAAGTCGACAAAAACGACGTCCGGCGTGTAGACCTCCAGCACGTTGAGGGCCGCCAGGCCATCGCTGGCCGTCATCACTTCGTGGCCTTCCTTTTCCAGGAAATTGGCCAGGAGTTTCAGGATCATCGGGTGGTTGTCCACCACGAGAATTTTCAAGGTCACGGCCTCCCAGCCTTATGATTTTTGAGGCAACTCTCTATTGTGTATGTGTAAATGTCTTGTCTGTCAACAGCTATCGTTCTTCGGTCAGCCGATGATCCAGATCGCCACCTCTTCGGCCATGAGCAGCACCCGGTCCGAAACACCCCGGAAAATGCCCTTGCTGACCTCCTCTCCCCGGCGGCCCATGACGATGGTGCCGAAATCATCGATCAGGGCCTGGCGCAGAATCTGGCGGCTGGGGTCTATGCCCATCAAGGTTTCCAGCCAGAATATGCGCTCCGCCGGGAAGCCGCCGTCAATGAGGAGTTGCCTGGGCGCATGGAAAAGGCTGTCCTCCCTGCGCAGATGCTCTTCGCACCACGCCTCGCCCCAGACGGCATAGAAATCCTTGGGCTCGATTGTGGGATGGCTGCCCAACAGGGCTTTTGAGTAAAAAAGGGTTACTTCGGCGAAAGGGTTGCCGGCAAGGATAAAGGCCAGATGGTCAATGGCCTTCAGGGAATGGCTGGTGCCGTCCACCGGGACCAGGAATTTATGGGAGTTGACATGGCCATCTATGATCCACAGAGGGACATCATGGCATTTTTCGAGAATGGTTGCCGAAACACTGCCCATGATTATCTCTTCCAGCTTGCCGATACCCCGGCGACCGATGAGCAGGGCGTCGTATTTTTCCTGCCGGGCCTCATGGATGATGTCCTGGGGCACGCCCCGCTGGGAAAGCCGGACGGAGGTGTGGATCTGTTCTTCGGCAATGCCGAGCCGCTTGAGGGTGTCCGTGGCCTGGAGCATGTATTTTTTTTGGGCGGCCAGCAGGTTGCGGGTGGCCTTGCTTACGGTGTTGAGCAGTTCCTCTTCGGTCAGCCAGTCTCGGGCGGCTGAGCAGGCGCTGCTTGCCGGGACAAGGGAAAGAAGATGGAAATGGATGTCGGGAAGATGGTGAAAAAGTTGGCCGAGGTAGCGCAGGGAATTGGTGCTGTATGGTGAGCCGTCAACGGCGATCAGGATTTTTTTCAGCATATCTGGCCTCCTTGTGCCATGGGTTCTGAGAAGAGGGTATCAAACATGGGCCAAGGAGGCAATCGTCCCGGATAAAAAAAAGGATTTAATCAAGATCGTTGTGGTAGCTGCACGGGGCGCCGAGATAATTGGTCAAGGTCACGGTCTTGCCCAGGCCGGTGAGATAGCTTGGGCTAAGCGGGATCTTCCCCGCGCCGCCCGGCGCGTCGATGGCGAAGGTGGGCACGGCCAGGCCGGAGGTGTGGCCGATCAGGGATTGCATGATTTCAAGGCCGGTTTCCACCCTGGTTCTGAAGTGGTTGGTGCCCCGGGTCATGTCCGCCTGGAAGAGATAATACGGCTTTACCCGGATCATGAGCAGGCCGTGCATGAGCCTGGTGATGGTCGCGGCGTTGTCGTTGACGCCTCTGAGCAGGACGGTTTGGTTGCCCAGGGGGATTCCGGCTCCGGCCAGACGGGCGCAGGCCTTGGCCGCCTCGGGCGTTATCTCGTCTGGGTGGTTGAAGTGGGTGTTGATGTAGAGCGGGTGATACCGCCGGAGGATAGCCGCCAGCCGGGTGGTGATCCGCATGGGCAGGGTGCAGGGAACCCGGCTGCCGATGCGGATGATCTGGATCGAGGGGATGGCTCGCAGGTTATCCAGCAGCCAGACAAGGGTCTCGTCGCTTAAGAGCAGCGGGTCCCCGCCGGAAAGGAGGACGTCGCGGATCTGTTTGTTTTTGCGCAGATAGGTAAATGCTTCCTCCATGGTTTCCCGGCTGACGAGCATGCGGCTGGTGCCCACCTTTCTTTTTCTGGTGCAGAACCGGCAGTACATGGCGCATTGGCCGGCCACCAGAAACAGAACGCGGTCCGGATAGCTGTGGACCAGATTGGGCACCGGCGAGCGGTTTTCCTCATCCAGGGGATCGGCAAGGCATATGGAGTCATCCAGCTCCAGCGGGTCGGGAACGGCTTGCCGCCAGAGGGGATCACCCGGACCCTTGATCAGCCCGAGATAATAGGGGTTGATCCGCATGGGGAACTGTTCAACCACGGTGTTCAAGGCCGAAGAATCGAAGGCGAAATGGCGGCTTAGCTGGGCAGGGGTGGTTATGCTGCGGGCCAGCGGGTTTTTCCAGTGTGTCATCATCAAAACCAGGGAAGAAAGGGAAAGAAAACAGCGGCACGCAAAGCTTACCCAAGATCGGGTGCCGCTGCAATGGGCCTTTACTGCAAAGACGGGACTGCTTCAAGATATTTTGCTCAGGCTTTGCGCCTTGTTACCGGTAAATCCGGCCGGAGAAAAATACTGGTCAGGATGGAGATGGAAGTGGTAAAAATTTGAGCCGGCCTTGCCGCCGGAAAACGGTGTTCATGTTTTTTGGCGGCAAGGCCGGCAAACCTCAGCCCGGAGAGCGTAGTCATGCCGCAACACAGCTTCCGTTTTCAGTACGATCCCTATGGCAACACCAAGGCCATCGAGGTTTTCAGCCGTTGGCTCGGGGTGTATGACAACCAGTTCACCAACAAAGGGACCGCCTTTACCGGCGAGGAGCGGGAGCAGCTCCAGCTGGAAGGCACCCTGCCTCCCTGTGTCCGCACCTTTGAGCAACAGATGGATACCTGCCTGGAGACCCTTGCGCGGAAAAGCAGTGCTCTGGAGCAGTTTGTCTATCTGCGCTCCCTCTACGACCGGAATGTGACCCTGGCCCATGCCGTTATCGCCGGCGACATCGAGCGCTTTCTGCCGATAATCTATACGCCCACGGTGGGCGAGGCGTGCCGGCAGTATTCTTCCATGTTCCGCAAGGCAAACGGCCTGCATTTTTTCCCCGGCAATATCGACCGGGCCGAGGAGATCCTGCGCCGGTTCCAAAGCAGACAGATCAGGGTGGCGGTGGTCACCGACAATCAGGGCATTCTCGGCATCGGCGATCAAGGGGTGGGCGGGATCTCCATCTGTCTCGGCAAGCTCATGCTCTACACCCAGGGAGCCGGGATCGCGCCCTGGCATTGTCTGCCCATCTCGCTTGATGTGGGCACGGACAACGCCGCGCTCTTGAGCGATCCGAACTATCTCGGCTGGCGGCATCCCCGCCTGGCCGGGGAGGAGTATCTTGACTTTGTCCGGCGTTTTGCCAAGGCGTTCAAAGCGGTATTCCCCCATGCCCTTTGCCAGTGGGAGGATTTTTCCAAACAGAAGGCCTTTGCCATCCGCGACACCTATCTGCATGATCTGGTCTCGTTTAACGACGATATTCAGGGCACCGGGGCCGTGACCCTGGCGGCCTTGCTCTCGGCCATGAAGATCAAGAATGAACCGCTTGCCAAGCAAGTCTATCTGATTTACGGCGCGGGTGCGGGCGGGGTCGGCATAGCCGAACAGATCGAGGCTGCGCTTATTGAGGCCGGTCTCGGCCGGGAAGAGGCGAGAGCGAGGATCTTCACCGTGGACAGCAAGGGGCTGGTGACCAGCGAGCGCGAGCTTGAGCCATACAAGCGGAATTTTGCCAAGGACCCGGCGGCTCTGGACTGGTATGGCGCGAAAACGGACGGCGACCTGCTGAACGTGATCCGGAAGGCTCGGGTTACGGTGTTGATCGGCACCTCGGGCCAGCCCGGCGCGTTCAGCAGGGAGATTGTCCAGGCCATGCAGGGCAACAGCCAACGGCCTGTCATTCTGCCGCTCAGCAACCCCACCGCCCAGGCCGAGGCGGTTCCCGCCGACATCCATAAATGGACCTTCGGTAGCGCCCTGGTTGCCACGGGCAGCCCTTTTGCGCCGGTGGCCGTCGACGGGGTGCCGGTCAGGAGCGGGCAGTGCAATAATGTTTTTATCTTTCCGGGGATGGGTCTGGGCGTCATGGCCTCAGGCGCCAGGGAGGTGCTGCCCCAGTTTTTTACCGCCGCGGCCGAGGCGGTGGCCGGGCAGATGGAGGCTGCGGACCTCAAGAAGGGCGTCCTTCTCCCCTCGGTGGCCAAGCTGCGCGAGGTGAGTCTTGCCGTGGCCTCAGCCGTGGGTGAGGCGGCCATCAACCGGGGTGTGGCTCACCCCTGCGTGTACAGCACCTATCAGCATGATTGCAAACGGGAACGCTTGCGGCACTTGGTGGAGATGATGGGCTGGCAGCCCCGGTATCTGCCGATTGTGCCCCGGTGATTCCGGGGGCAAGGGCTCAGAGAAGGCCTTTCTCCTTCCAGAACCTGAGGGCCCCGGGATGCATGGGGATGACGACCCCCTTGGTGCCGGAGCGCGGGGCCATGTCTTTCAGGGCGGGACTCTGCTGTCTCAGGTGGTGCAACCCTTTTTTGTCGTAGATGGCGGCAAGCAGCCGGTAGACCACTTCGTCCGGCACCTCGGCGCCGGCCACCCAGAGAGTGGAGTCCTGGAAGGACTTGGTGTTGTGTCTTACCCCCCGATATGTTCCGGCAGGCAGGGTGCGGACGGTGAAGTAGGGATATTTCTTGTAGAAACCGCTGGCCCTGGCTTCGGCATCGAGATTAAGAAGGTCGATCTTGCCGGTGTTGGCGGCCATGGTGACGGCGCTGCTCGGGAAAGCGGTAAACAGCCAGAAGGCGTCGAGCTGTTTGTTGGCAAAGGCTATGGCCACTTCGTTGTAGCCGATATGGCTGGGGATGATGGCGTCCCATACGCCCAGATGTCTGAAGAAAAGCTCGCAGTTGGCAAAGGCCCCTGAGCCGGGGCTGCCGACCCCCACCCTTTTGCCTTTGAGATCCTTGATGTTGCGTATGCCGGAGCCTTTGCGGACCACGAGCTGGGCTGGGGCGCCGTAGAGGGAGGCCACGGCCAGAACCTTGTCGTAGGTGTTGCTGTCGTCTTGCAGCAACCCGTTGCGGCCAAGGTAGGCATGGCCGGAGTAGACCAGCGCGAAATCGGCTTGACCGGCATGGACCTCGCGCAGGTTTTCCAAGGAGCCCGCGGATGGCTGGGAGGTGATGCTCAAGGTCGAGAGATCCTTGACCCCAGGGTATGCTTCGATGGCGTCGGCCACCAGCTGGAAGGTGCCCCCGGACGGACCGCCCCGGAAGACGATGTTTTTTTTTAGGGCAAGAGCGGAAGGGGCAGGGGAAAGAACCAGGAGCAGGACGGCACAGGAGATGATCAGTGAGAAGCGGATAGTTTTTTTTGCCATGGGTAAAGTTCTCAGTTGAGAAGGTGAGCGTCCCGGTAACGTCGGCCAGGCCAGGGCGTGCATCGTTAATGAGTTGCGCTACTGCACGCCGGTCCTGTTTTTGCAAAAAAAATAGTACTGCTCTTTTCCGGTCGATGCAATATAGATGGTCTCGCAAGAGAGGGACAAAATAATAACCGGCGCCCCGCCGGAAAGAGATTGGGAGAGATATGAGTATTTTTGAGATTGTCATGCTGGTCTGTTTCGGTGCGGCCTGGCCCTTTTCCCTGTACTGGTCTTACCGGTCCCGGACCAATGCCGGCAAGAGCATCTTTTTTTTGGGCGTGGTTTTTCTGGGGTATATCTCCGGCATCCTGCACAAGATATTTTTCAGCCCTGATCCGGTGATCGGCCTGTATATCCTGAATGGGACCATGGTAGCGGGAGATATTGCCCTGTACTTCCGCAACCGGAAGATTGACCGGTTCCGTGGCTGAACGGAGGAACCGGGAGTCAGGGGAGATCGGTTTTCCTTAAGTTACAGCTCCAGCTGGACGCCGACCTCAATCACCTGGTCCGAGGGGATGTCGAAAAATGCCGCGGCATCCATGGCGTTGCGCGCCAGAAAGAGAAAAAGGTGCGAGCGCCAGCGCCACATTTCCGGGTGTTCACTGATGGAGAGTTTTTCCCGGCCCAGAAAAAAACTGGCTTCTTTCATGTCCAGGTTCATCCCTTTGCTGCGGGACAGGGCGAAAATGGTGTCAATGTTCGGTTCTTCCATGAATCCGTAGTGGGCAATGATGCGGTAGAGGCCCGCACCCAGTTTTTCGGCCTCGATTTTTTCGAAATTCGGCACCCGGGGGATCTCTTCGGTGCGGATGTTGAGAAAAACCACCTCCGAATGCAGGATCTTGTTGTGTTTCATGTTGTGCATCAGCGCGGCGGGTACAATATCATGGCCCCGGGTCAGGAACACGGCTTGGCCGTTGATTCGTTGCGGTGGGTTTGCTACCAGCCTCTCCTTGAATTCGTCCAGCCTCGGGGTCAGGCTTCGCATCCTCTTACCAAGGATTTCGCGGCCCTGTTCCCAGGTCAGCATGATGAGGAAAAAGAACCCGCCAATGGCCAGAGCGAACCAGGCGCCATGGAAGATCTTGCTCATGTTCGCCCCGAAGAAGGGGAGATCGACCACAAAGAAAAGGGCGGTGAGCAGGCCGGCGGTCAGCCGGTTCCAGCCCCAGCGTTTGCTGGCCACCACAAAAAAGAGGGTGGTGGTGATCAGCATGGTGGCGCTAACTGCCACGCCATAGGCGGCTGCCAGCTTACTTGAAGATTGAAATCCTAAAACGAGGCCGATGGTGCAGAGCATCAGTGCCCAGTTCACGGGTCCCACATAAATCTGGCCGATGTGGGAGGATGAGGTGTGGGTGATAGGCAGTCGGGG
>JAZDIS010000326.1:0-7548 GCA_043804705.1 Pseudomonadota bacterium
AACCGACACCACCGCCGTCTATGCCCCGAAAGTAACAACCTCTCTGGGGTTGAGCTATAATTTCCTCCCCAGACATAGCATCGGTGCTTCCATGAGAACGATCGGCCACAGGACTGCCTCCGCATCCTTGGCCCAGCTCAATCTCGATTATCAGTACAAACTTGACAGACTTACCCTCTTCACCACCCTGCGCAATGTCCTGGACGAAGAAATCCTCAACCCGAACATCGGGGAGTACAATCCTCGAGAGGTTCCGGGCGGCGATGGCATAAATTTCCTTGTCGGCGCCAAATATACCTTCTGAAGACAACTGCCGACATGAAATCAATTGCCAACAAATCACCAGATATCGTCCCGATCCCGATTTTTTCCGCAGCAAGACATCCTACCGCTGGTTTCTTGGGTTATCCCATGAAACCAAAAATGCGCTCCGCCCCTCTGAAAATTCCCCAGACTCTCATCAGAAGCACCATCTTGCTGCTCCTGAGTCTGCTCTTGATCTGCAAGGCGACGGCCTATGCCCAAGACCAGACCTCGGAATACAAGCTTAAAGCGGTATATCTCTATAACTTCACCAAATTTGTTTCGTGGCCGGACACCACGCTTCCGGGAGCCCCCCAAACCATCAATATCTGCGTTTTAGGCAAGAACCCCTTTGGCTCGCTTCTTGAGCCCATAACCCACATGAAAACCCAGAACAGAACCATCACGATTGAGAACATCGAAGACATCCGTGCCCTGGAGAAAAAAAACTGCCAGATTCTTTTCATTTCAGCCTCAGAACAGGGTGCCGCAGTGGAACTTCTTAGGAAGACCGCCAAAATGCCTATCCTCACGGTCAGCGACATAGCTGATTTTGCCCACCATGACGGGATAATCGCCTTTGTTGTCAAAGAGGGCAAGGTTCGCCTGGAGATCAACCTCCGGGCCGCCCGAAAGGCAGGCCTGACCATAAGCGCAAAACTTCTGGAAATTGCCACCGTTATCCCATGAAGAAAAACGTATTTACAGATCTCTCCATCAGAAAAAAATTGCCGCTGATCGTGGTGGCTACCTGCCTGTCGGCTCTGCTCCTGGCCGGCATCGCTTTTCTGGCCAACCAGAGGCGAGATACCCGTGCGGCGCTGGTGGAACATGTCTCAGCCCTTGCCAAGGTTATTGCCAGCCGAAGTACTGCCGCCCTTGTCTTTGACGACAAGAAAACTGCCGCGGAAAACCTCGCGGTCCTCTCGCTGCTGCCCCAGATTGACGAGGCCGGAATTTTTCTTGAAGATGGGCCTTTATTTGCCACCTACCTCAAGCAAGGGCGCGATGCGAATTGGCCCCAACAGATATCGCACACCTCTTCTTTCTCCTTCAACGCTGATATCCTCGATCTGTATGAACCCATCCAACTCGACGGCAACCAACTGGGGATGGTGTATATCCAGACAAACCTTACGCAGTACAATCAGAAGCTTCGTGAGCAGTCTGGCATCGCGCTCCTCATCACCGGCATCACCCTGTTTCTGGCCTTTCTCCTTTCCCGCAGATCACTGAAAAGCATCTCCCTTCCCATTGCCGAGCTGGCCGCCCTGACCCGGCATGTCGCAGAAAAAAACGACTATACTGTCCGAGCGCCTGCACAATCATCCCAAGACGAAATTGGCCGCCTGGTGGATGACTTTAACAACATGCTGGTTCAGGTCGAAAAAAGAGACTTTGCCCTGCAGGAAAGTAAAAATCGCTTTCGCACCCTGCTTGATCAGGCAGGCGATGCCTTTTTTCTCCATGACTCTGAAGGCAGGTTTGTTGAGGTCAATGAGCGGGCCTGCGAGTCCCTGGGCTATAGCCGGGAAGAACTCCTCCGCATGAACGTTTTTGATATCGATGCGGATGCCCGGAAGCAATCGCACAAAGATACCGTCTGGGACACCTTGATCCCTGGACATCCAATGACCCTCTATGGAACCCACCTCCGCAAGAACGGCACAACCTTTCCGGTTGAGGTGCGCATCGTTCTCGTGGAAGAGGGAAATAATCGCTATATGCAGGGATTGGCCCGAGATATCTCAGACCGTCAGCAGGCGGAGACGGAAAAGGAAAAGCTGGAGACCCAACTCCGGCAGGCGCAAAAGATGGAAGCCATCGGCACCTTGGCAGGTGGAATCGCTCATGATTTCAACAACCTGTTAAGCCCAATCATTGGCTACTCCGAATTGCTCCTTATGGAGCGGACCGCCGACAGTACGGTAACACAAATGATTCAGGAAATTCTTACCGCAGCCAACCGGGCCAAAGAACTTGTCAAACAGATCCTCACCTTCAGCAGACGCTCCGAACATAAACTGGCGCCGCTGATGGTGCAACCGGTCATCAAAGAAGCGTTAAAGCTGCTGCGCAGCTCTATCCCCTCGAACATTGAAATACAGCAGAACATCAACCCGGAGTGCGGGACGGTCCTTGCCGATCCGGTCCAGATCCATCAGATCATCATGAACCTCTGCACCAACGCCTATCAGGCCATAACGGGCCAGTCGGGCATCATCAGCGTCTCTCTTGCCCCGGTCATACTGGCGCAGGCTGATATCGCCTCCAAGGTTGGCCTACAGCCAGGCCATTATCTCAAACTGGTTGTCGAAGATAACGGCGAGGGCATAGACCCAGAAAGCTTAAAAAGGATTTTCGAGCCCTATTTTACTACCAAGAAAAAAGGGAAGGGAACAGGCCTGGGCCTTGCGGTTGTGCATGGGATTGTAAAAAATTATGGGGGGGAGATTAACGTTTACAGCGAACCCGGCAAGGGAACGCGCTTCAATATTTACCTGCCTGTGGCCAGCACGGAAACACCCCAGGAAAAAGAACGCCTCGAAAAACCGCTGCAAACCGGGACAGAAAAACTACTCCTTGTGGACGATGAAGAGCAGATCACCCAACACGGGCAGATTTTCCTCGAAACCTTGGGGTACCAGGTGACTTCCTGCAACGATCCGACTGAGGCATTTAGCCTGTTCAGTAATGAACCGAACCGTTTTGATCTCGTTATTACGGACATGACCATGCCGAAAATGACCGGCGCGCTGCTTTCACAGAAATTATTAACCGTGCGCAAGGACCTGCCGATAATCATGTGCACCGGTTTCAGTGAGACAATGGACGCAGAGACGGCAAAACAATTTGGGATTCGCGCTTTTTGATGAAACCGGTTTCAAGCCATGATCTGGCGGCAACTATCCGCGCTGTTTTGGATATACAATAAGCGATAGCGGAAAGATTTTTCCGCTCAATATCTTACAAAACCACCCCCATTTTTTCTATCTACAGGATCTTCAGAAAATCGAGATCAACCCGTCCGCACCGCGCTACATCGTCACAAGATTGTCGGTTTGAGTAATAGCAGGCCGCCCAAAACGGGATACCGGGTCTAAAAACGGAAGGAAAGCGGTCTTCTCTCCCCGGTCATTTCCTGGCAGGCATCGATGCAGGCCCCGCAGTTATGACACTGGGGGGCAATTACTCCCCCCGTGGGATTCAGGCCGAGCTGGCAGGCCTTGGCGCATTCGCGGCAGTGGATACAGGCCCGCTCCCCCTCCTCGGCCATGACGACCCGCATGCTCCTTTTGTAACGGAACAGGCTGAGCATGCTGCCCACCGGGCAGAGATGGTTGCACCAGATTCTCCGGACGAGGAAAAGTTCGGCCAGGATGATAACCCCGATGAGCGCCAGCTCCAGCCCCACAGCCCCCTCGTAGATGAGGCGGGCGGTCTGGACCGAGATGATCCCCGGAGCCGAGAGCAGGCTGGCCAGGGGGAAACCGTACAGCAGCGTGGCCGCAAGAATCACGGCCAGTACTGCGTAGCGGGCCAGCGGAGACAGGCCGGGCGCAAAAAAGCGGTGCAGGCCCAGCCTGCCGCCCGCTGCGTCGAACAATTCGGACAGGGTATTCTGGGGGCAGACCCAGCTGCAGAAGACCCGGCCCAGAACCAGGGCGAGTCCGAGCGGAATAAGGGCCGAGTCCAGGAGGACGGTATCGAACCGCAGGGTGGCGAGCAGGGACTGGATGGCGATGAGCGGATCGGTGAGCATGAGCGGGCCGATACTCAGCGAATAGAAGCTGCCGTTGACCGCGCCGTACCCACGGCTGTTGAGCAGCGGCACCGCCACCATGGCGGCGAGAGAAAGAAACTGGACGATTTTGCGGATCGGGGTAATCTTCATCC
This sequence comes from Pseudomonadota bacterium, assembly GCA_043804705.1. Lineage (GTDB taxonomy): Bacteria > Desulfobacterota > Desulfobulbia > Desulfobulbales > Desulfurivibrionaceae > Thiovibrio. The sequence continues at coordinate 4,201 of JAZDIS010000326.1, forward strand.
TGCCCCCCCGGGGATTACGGTGATGGCGGTCTGGCCGGCGGGGCAGACATGCTCGCAGACCCCGCAGCCCGCGCATTTTCTCTCGTTCACCACCGGCCGCAGCTCGCTGTCCATGATGATCGCCTCATTGAAGAGCGGACAGTGGTCGTAGCAGCTCCGGCAGAAGGTTCCCTGCCAGGTAAGGCACTCCTTTTTATTGATCCGCGCGGTCCCCATCCGGACCTCTTCGCGTTTTTTCACCCTGCGGTCCAAGGCGCCGGACGGGCAGGCCGGCCCACACTTCATGCAGAGATAGCAGGGGGATTGCCTGGCCCAAATGACCGGGGTTCCCATGATCGTCAGCCCGTCGAGCAGGCCGGCGATCCTGATCGCCCGGTGGGGACAAGCTAAAGCGCATTTGCCGCAGCGGATGCAGCGGCCGAGGAAATCCGCTTCCGGCACCGCGCCCGGCGGTCTTAAAAAATGTTTATTCATGGACGCCCGCATACACCGGGTAGACCCCGACTACCCGTGCCACCGCAGCCAGCCGCTGCATGCCCTCGGTCAAGGCCGCGACCGATTCAGCCTCAATCACCGTAACGATCTGATTTTCCTTGCTGCCGTAAATCTCTGTATTCGGCAACCGGGCCAGGTCGGCCAGCACCGCCTCCGCCGCTCCAGCTTCCGTTGCCACTACCACGCTTGCAATCGCCATTTTTTTCACCGTTTTGTTAAAAGTCCCCCTCCCCCTCGGAGTCTGCGCTTACCTGGCGGGGGAGGGGGAGCTTACCACCTAAACGCCCCTTACGTAACTGTTCAGCAGTGCCGTAGCTGCTAGGAAGAGGCCTGCGAAGTGTGCTGTTGCACACGCGCCGGCCGATGACAACGCAGATGCGGTGCTGCTGGGCAGTTACACTTTTTCCAGTTTTACGGCGCAAATCTTGAATTCCGGCTGCTTCGACATGGCATCGAAGGCATCGGTGGTCAGCGCGTTGATCATCCGGTCCGGGTAGTGCATGGGCATGAAAACCAGCCCGTCCCGCGGCACATCCACCACCTTGGCTTCAAGGACAATGGAGCCCCGGCGGGAAGTCACCTTCACCTTGTCCTTGTTCTTGACCCCGACCTTGGCTGCGTCCCTGGGGTTGATCTCCACATAGGCGTCCGGGGCCGAACGTTTGAGCTCCGGCACCTTTAGGGTCATGGTCCCGGTATGCCAATGCTCGATCTGGCGGCCGGTGGTCAGGACGAAGGGGTATTCGGCATCGGGCGGCTCGGCCGGACCCTTGTGGGGCCGGAGCCAGATGGTCACCCGGTTGTTGTCCGCCTTGGCGCTGTAGAATGAGACCCCATCCGCCTTGGGATCCTGCTGTTTGACCAAGATATCGTATTCAGAGGTGTAGCGCCGGACCGTGCCGGGGTGGTCCTCTGTGGGACAGGGCCACTGCAGCCCGTGCGCCTTTTTCATCCTGGCCCTGGTCATGCCCATGAAGTCGTAGGCCGTGCCCTTGGAGCAGAGGCGGATTTCGTTCCAGACCTCCTCGGAGTTCTTGTAGCTGAAGAGCTTCTTCGCTTCCGCGCCTCGGCCCATGGCGGCAAAAAGCCGGTTGGCGAAATCGATCATCACCATGAGGTCAGGCCGCGCCTCACCCGGCGGCTCGATGGCTTTTTCCACGTACTGATAGCGCCGTTCGGACTGGCCGTAGGTACCGTCTTTTTCCACCCACAGGGCGGCCGGCAGCACCAGATCGGCCAGTTCCGAGGTTCTCGTCGGGTGGTAGGCTTCCGAGACTACCAGGAAGTTATCGGCCGCGGCCATGCCTTTCCGGTAGAGATCGACATTGGGCAGGCTCTGGCCGGGGTTGGTGCAGGCTACCCACAGGCAGCGGGTGGCGCCGCTGTTCACCGACTGGAACATCTCCATGGCGGTGAGTCCCGGCTTGGCCTGGATCCTCCCCGCGGGCAGCCCCCAGAACTTCTCCATCTCCTCCCGGTGCGCCGCATTGGCGACCAGCCGGCCATAGGGCAGCAGGTGGCTGAGCAGTCCGCCGTCGCGCACGCCGCCGCAGGCATTGGGCTGACCGGTAAGGGAAAAGGTGGTGGCGCCGGGCCGGCAGATCTGGCCGGTCAGCAGATGCAGGTTGTGCACCATGTTGTTCGCCCAGACGCCGCGGGTCCGCTGGTTCAAGCCCATGCACCAGAAACTCATGGTCGCCTTGGATTGAGCAAACCAGCGCGCTGCCTTGACGATATCCGCCGCCGGGCAGCCGGAGATCTTCTCCGCGGCCTCCGGGGTGTAGTCTGCGAGGAACTTCACATAATCGTCCCAGGTCACCGTCGATATCTTGGGCGGCGGGCCCGGATCGACCATGGTCTTGAAGATCGTATGTTTGTCGACAAAGGCCTTGTTGTGGAGATTTTCCTTGATGATCACGTGGGCCATGGCGTTCAAAATCGCCAGGTCGGTGCCGGGGGTAAAGCTCATGTGCAGGTCGGCGATCCGGGCGGACAGGGTCTTTCTCGGATCGGCCATGATGATCTTCACGTCCTTGCCTTTCTGCTTCCTCTCGTTCAGCAGCCGGAAAATAACCGGATGGGCCTCTGCCATGTTGGAGCCGATGATGAAAAAGCACTCGGCATGGTTGATGTCGTCGTAGGCACCCATGGGCTCGTCCTTGCCGAAGGTCGAGACGTAGCCGACTGCGGCGGAGGCCATGCACAGCCTGGGGTTGCCGTCGATGTTGTTGGTGCCCAGCCCCCCTTTGAATACCTTGTTGATGAAGTAGGACTCCTCGGTGTAGGACTGTCCGGAGCCATAGAAGGCCACCGAGTTGGGTCCGTTCTTGCGGATCGCGTCATGGAATTTGTCGACCATGATTCCCATCGCCTCGTCCCAGGAGATGCGGACGAACTTGTTTCCCTTGCGCAGCAGGGGGTACTGCAGGCGATCGGGGGCATAGAGGATGGCCGGGAGAAAATTGCCCTTGAGGCAGAGGAACCCCTTGTTCGAGTTGTCCTTGTCGCCTTTTACCGCCACGACCCTGCCGCCCTTGACCCCGGTGTAGACGCCGCAGCCCGCGCCGCAGTAACGGCAAACCCCTTTCACCCATTTGTCCGGTTCCCCGGCCGCCGCCAGCACACCCTTGGGCAGCGGCAGTTCAAGGCCGATGGCCGAAGCGGCGGCAAAGGCCGCCGAATATTTCATCAGTTCTCTTCGTGTCATCTTCATGGCTGGTTGCCTCCTTTTGCGTGATACGGCTTGGCTGACCCGTCCTTCACCGTCAGCGCATGCTGGTCATGGCAGGGGAAGCAGCTCTTTTCATTTTTTCCCTTGGCCTTCGAGGCCTGGCTGACCTCTTCGGCGTGGCA
>JAZDIS010000327.1:0-3460 GCA_043804705.1 Pseudomonadota bacterium
CAAGATGCAGACCTTAAGTCCTTAAAATAGATGGAGATCACCCATGGATTACCGGGCGACATTGAACCTGCCCCAAACCGATTTCAAGATGAAGGCCAACCTCTCCCAACGGGAGCCGGAGTTCCTCAAGGCCTGGGAGGAGTCCGATCTCTACGCCAGGGTGCAGGAACAGACCGCGTCCAGGCCTCTCTACATCCTGCACGACGGCCCTCCCTATGCCAATGGCCATATCCACATGGGCCACGCCTTGAACAAGATTTTGAAGGACATCATCCTCAAGGCCAGGCGCATGGCGGGCTTTCATTGCCCTTACGTGCCGGGCTGGGACTGCCACGGTCTGCCCATCGAGCTTAACGTGGACAAGGATCTCGGCCCGAAAAAAAAGGAGATCGGCAAGCTCGCCTTTAGGGGCGCCTGCCGCAACTATGCCGGAAAATGGATCAAGAAGCAGAAGGATGAGTTCAAGCGCCTCGGGGTGCTGGGCGACTGGGAAAACCCCTATCTGACCATCGATTACAAATACGAGGCCAGCATCGCCCGGGAGTTCAACCGTTTTCTCCTCTCCGGCGCGGTGACCCGCAGCAAGAAGCCGGTGCATTGGTGCTCCTCCTGCCGGACCGCCCTGGCCGAGGCCGAGGTGGAGTATTACGACCATACCTCTCCGTCTATCTATGTGAAGTTTCCGGGGCCGAGGATCTGGGCGCGGTTATTCCCGCCCTGGCCAATCAGAAGGTCTCCGCCGTGATCTGGACCACCACGCCCTGGACCCTGCCGGCCAATCTGGGTGTGGCCTTCCATCCCGATTACCCCTATGTGGCGGTGCGGGTGGCAGGAGAGGTGCTCATCCTGGCCGAGGGGTTGGTGGAGCAGGCCCTGGCCGCATGGGGCATGACCGATTATGAGATTATTGCCACCTTTTCCGCCAGGCTGCTCGAAGGCAGGAAATGCCGTCATCCCTTTCTGGAGCGTGAGTCGCTCATGGTCCTGGCCCATTACGTGACCCTGGACACCGGCACCGGCTGCGTGCACACCGCACCGGGACACGGCCGGGAAGACTATATGACCGGGATCAACTACAATCTGCCCGTGCTTTCGCCGGTGGGCAACGATGGCCGTTTCACCGAAGAGGCCGGGCCCTATGCCGGGCTCTTTATCTTTGACGCCAATTCGCAAATCAACGCGGACATGGCAGCACAGGGCTCGCTGATCAAGGAGGCCAAGATCTCCCACAGCTATCCCCATTGCTGGCGCTGCAAGAAGCCGGTGATCTTTAGGGCCACCGAGCAGTGGTTCATCTCCATGGAGGCCAACGAGCTGCGGAACAAGGCCCTGGCCGCGATCAAGGACGTGCGCTGGATCCCTCAATGGGGCATGGAGCGCATCCTCGGCATGGTGGAGAACCGGCCGGACTGGTGCCTCTCGCGCCAGCGCGCCTGGGGCGTGCCCCTCACCGTGGTCTACTGCGGCGAGTGCGGCGAGGTGCTCAACGACGAAACCATCATGAACCGCATCACCGGTCTGTTTGAAAAAGAGGGGGCGGACGCCTGGTTCAGCCATGAGCTGGCCGATTTCATCGGGGCTGACGCCAAATGCCGCAAATGCGGGAGCAAGGAGTTCATCAAGGAAGAAGACATCCTGGATGTCTGGTTCGATTCCGGGGTGAGTTATGCTGCCGTGTTGGAGGAGCGTCCCGAGCTTGCCGCGCCTGCCGATCTGTACCTTGAAGGCAGCGACCAGCATCGCGGCTGGTTCCAGAGCGCGCTCTTGGCCTCGGTGGGCACCAGGGGCATCCCACCGTACAAGTCCGTGCTCACCCACGGCTTTGTCGTGGACGGCCAGGGCAAGAAGATGTCCAAGAGTATCGGCAACGTCATTGCCCCGGAGGAGATCATCAAGAAGTACGGGGCCGAGATATTGCGCCTCTGGGTGGCTTCCGAGGATTACCGCGACGATATCAAGATCTCGGACACCATCCTCCAGCAACTGGCCGATGCCTACCGCAAGATCCGCAATACGGTGCGCTTCATCCTCGGCAATCTCTACGACTTCGACCCGGCCACCAACACCGTGCCCGACAGCGAGATGGACGAGCTGGACCGTTGGGCCCTGTATCAGTTCGAGCTCTTGAAGATGAAGGTGCTCAAGGGCTACGAAGGGTTTGAGTTCCACCCCGTGTTCCACGGCTTGACCAATTTCTGCACGGTGAGCATGAGCGCCCTCTATCTGGATGTGCTCAAAGACCGGCTCTACACCCTGCCTGCCGATTCCCGCGAGCGGCGGGCCGCCCAGACCGCTCTGTATGAGATCGTTGACGGGCTGACCCGGCTCATGGCCCCGGTCCTCACCTTCATGGCCGCCGAGGTTTGGGATTTTCTCCCCGGCGCTGTCAAGCGCGAGGACAATGTCTGTGTCGCCCTCTTCCCGGAGCTGAAGCCGGAGCGGGTTGGCGACAAGGCGTTGGCCGAGAAGTGGGACAAGGTTTTGCGGGTGCGCGGCGAATTGACCAAGGCCCTGGAGATTGCCCGGCGCGACAAGGTCATCGGCCATTCCCTGGAATCGGAGGTGGTGGTGGCTGCAAGCGGCGAGCTGGGCGAATTCTTGGCGGCCAACTGGGAGACCCTGCAAAGCGTGGCCATTGTTTCCCGCATGGAGCTGATGGGTTCCCTGCCGGAACCGGGCTTTGTCAGCACCGAACTGCCGGAGCTCTCCGTGCTGGTGCGTTCGGCCAGGGGTGAAAAATGCGAGCGGTGCTGGCTGCGCTCCGAGGAGCTGGGCAGCGATACCGAGCATCCGACCCTCTGCCCCCGCTGTACCGCTGTGGTGAGCAATTGAAAAAGCCCGATTCGCCCATTATTCCGCTGGCCTGGCTGCTGGCGGTGGTTGTGCTCGATCAGGCAACCAAGGCTTGGGTTATGGACCGCTTTGCCATGTTTGAGCTGCTGCCCGTCATCCCCGGCCTGTTCAACCTGACCTATCTCACCAATACCGGGGCAGCCTTCGGCATGCTGGCCGGAGCCCAGACCATCTGGCGGCAGGTCTTCTTTGTCGGCGTGGCCGCGCTCGCCCTTGGGGTGATGGCTTTTTCCTACCGTCAGTTTCGTAGCCAAGGTAAAATCTTTGCCCACGCCATCGGCCTGATTGCCGGGGGCGCGGTGGGCAATCTCATCGACCGGCTGCGTTTGGGCGCGGTGGTGGATTTCCTGGATTTTTACGTCGGCACCCATCACTGGCCGGCCTTCAATGTGGCGGATTCAGCCATTTGTGTTGGCGTCGGCCTGTTCATTCTGGGCAGTATCTTGTGTCCGCAGCATGAAAGTGGCGAGTGAGGGGAGGCCCTCATTCTGATCGCCGTGATTTATTTTAAGAAAAATTGATTTTGGGGAATTTGGGTATGGCAGAGCAAAAGATAGCGGTTCTTTTTCCGGGGCAGGGCTCCCAGTTTTTGGGCATGGGCAAGGAA
>JAZDIS010000328.1:0-10391 GCA_043804705.1 Pseudomonadota bacterium
CACCATGGGGTTGCGATACAGCACCTTGAGCGACTCACACGCCGTTGGGCTCCGCTTGCCCAAGCCAAGCACCGCCTGCTCCACCTCGGTGCGCAGTTTCAGGATCTGGCTGAACACATCCCGTCCCTTCTGCGCGGTTTCGGCCACGCCCTTGAGGAAAAAACGCACCCAATGAATCATGTCGTTGGAGGTTCTCACCCGCATCAGCGCATCGTAATAGCTGGCCCGGTTACGTTCGAAGAAATCCGACAGATACAGGGACGGTTTGCTCAGCACGCCGCAGCCCACCAGATACAAGGGCACCAACAGGCGACCGATACGGCCATTGCCATCCAGAAACGGATGAATCGTCTCGAACTGATAGTGGCTGATCGCTATGCGAACCAGATGAGGCACGGTCGCCGCCTCGTTATGCCAGAACTTTTCCAGATCGCTCATCAGCTCTGGCACCCCATCCGGGTGCGGCGGAATGAATGCCGCATCCTGCAAGCTGGAGCCGCCGATCCAATTCTGGCTGATGCGGAACTCGCCGGGCTGTTTGTGTTCGCCGCGCACGCCCCGCATCAGGGTGGCGTGCGTCTGTTTGAGCAGGCGATTGGACAAAGGCAAGATGGCCAGAGCCCCGATGGCCTGATTCACGGCATCGATGTAGTTGCGCACCTCGCGCCAGTCATCCCGCTTTTCCGGCTGCACCTGCTCTTCGGACAACAACGCCTCGTCCATCCCGGTTTGCGTGCCTTCGATCCGGCTCGATGTTTGCGCCTCTTTCACCACGTGCATCTGAATGAACAGATCAATGTCCGGCACGATCAGGGAAAAAGCATTCAGCTCGCCCAACGCTCGGTTGGCCTGCTCCAGCAAGACGGCAATGACCGGGTCTTCCCATAGCCAATCGTGGTTGACCACCACCGGCTCGAAGCTCTTGTACTGATACCGCTCCGCCCATTGACCGGCAACAAAGGTTTCAAATTTCATGGCCTGGCTCATGCGGCCTCCCTGACGTCGATCTGGGCCGGTGACAGCGGCGGCCATTAGGGCGCTGCGGCCTTCCTTGAGGAGTTCGAAAGACTAAAAATTGGGACAAATAAAAAAAGGGTTCCAAGGTCGTTGCCCTGAAACCCTTGATTTTACTTGGTGCCGGAGGTCGGAATCGAACCGACATGGGGTTGCCCCCGCGGGATTTTGAGTCCCGTGCGTCTACCAGTTTCACCACTCCGGCAGAATGGCGATGCAGCCCGTAAAGGCAGCATAGGACGAACACTATAGAAGCCTTGCCGAGCCCTGTCAAGCTCTAAAGAACCGCACCTTATTACCCTGAAGTTTCAGTGATCAGTTCCCAAAAAAACTTTCTGGAACCGGTAGAAGTAATCCACCCCCGACCAGACCGTCATCACTGCGGAAACATAGAGGATGGCTTTGCCCAGTTCATGCAGGAAAGGGATGGGTACGACTCCCAGGGGGAAGATCAGGATGCAGAGCGCGGTGTATTGCAAGATGCTTTTCAGCTTGCCCATGCCGCTGGCCGCGATCACGATGCCCGAGGAGGCGGCCACGCCGCGCAGGCCGGTGATCACCAGCTCCCGGGCCAGGATGATGAACACCAGCCAGGCCGGAATCTTGTCCATGGGGATCAGCATGATCAGGGCCGCGCAGACCAGCACCTTGTCGGCCACCGGGTCCATCAATTTGCCCAGGACCGTTTCGATCTTGTGCTTGCGGGCGTAATAGCCGTCCGCAAGATCGGTCAGGGCGCCGGTGAGAAAAAGAAAAAAGGCGAACAGGCTGACCCCGACGCTGGGCTGGGGATAAAGAAAAAAGAGGAGAACCGGCGCCGCAACAAAGCGGTATCCGGTGAGCAGATTGGGAATGGTGAGGATCGCATGTCGGGACATGGTCTTAATTGGCCGCCCCCAGCCAGCGGGAGGAAGGGGCCGCCGCGGCTGTCAGTTGTCGGTAGTGCTGAAGAACCCTGGCCACATACTGCTGGGTTTCCGGGATCAAGGGAATGCCCTGGGCGGCCTCAACCCTGCCCGGTCCGGCATTGTAAGCGGCCAGGGCCAGTCTGAGGTCGCCGCCGAAGCGGGCCATCATCTGGCGCAGGTAATTGGTGCCGCCAAAGATGTTTTCCATGGGGTCAAAAGGGTTCCAGACATTCAGGTCTGCGGCGGTTCCCGGCATCAGCTGCATGAGGCCCTGGGCTCCCTTGGGAGAAACCGCCTGGCAGTCGAAATTGGATTCGGTCTTGATCACGGCCTTGATCAACAGGGGGTCCATCTCGTACCGGCTGGCCGCCCTCTGGATATGCTCTTCATAGAGGCGCGGATCACCGGCCCGCGCCGCTCTGCCGCCGCTTTCTCGAAACAGCGGCCGGATCACCTTGGCCCGGTAGCGGGGATCGTTGGGCACATTGGTGAAATGCACGGTGCCATGCTTGTCGACAAAGGTATAGATCGCCGCCTGCGCGCCATCCGGCGCCAGCAGTAGTAATACCCAGATCAGCATGATCAGGAGTTGCCCTGTCATCCGGGTTCTGGTTTTTCCCTTGTGCCTGTTTGGTTTCCGTGTCTGCGCCATGTTTTCGTCTCCGGGCAGATGCGCCTGCAAGGCCTTCGTCGCTATCACCACAAACAGTATACTACGCTTTTGTTCTTTTTTCCCAGTCGGCCAGAAATTGTTCCATGCCGAGATCGGTGAGCGGATGCCGGGCAAGCTGGGCGATGACCTTGAAGGGGATCGTGGCGATATGGGCGCCCAACAGGGCCGCGTCCACCACATGGATGGGATTGCGGATGCTGGCGACAATCACCTCGGTGGCATAGCCGTAGTTGTCGTAGATGTTCATGATGTCGCTGACCAGATCCATGCCGTTCTGGGAGATATCGTCCAGCCGGCCGACAAAGGGGCTCGCATAGCTGGCCCCGGCCTTGGCTGCCATCAGGGCCTGGCTGGCGGAAAAAATCAGGGTCACATTGGTTCTGATCTTCTCATCGGCAAGCTTCTTGACCGCCTTGAGGCCTTCGGTGGTCATGGGAATCTTGATCACGATGTTCTCGTGGATGGCGGCAAGCTCGCGGCCCTCCCGGACCATGCCCTCGGCGTCGAGGGCGATCACCTCGGCGCTGATCGGGCCATCGACCACCTGGCAGATTTCCTTGATGATCTCCTGAAACGGTTTGTTCTCCCGGGCGATCAGCGAGGGGTTGGTGGTGACTCCGTCCACCATGCCCATGTCCACGGCTTTTTTGATTTCTTCGATGTTGGCGGTATCAATAAAAAACTTCATCTATTCTCTCCTTGTAAGGGCAAGAAGGACGGCTCAGCCGTTCTCCTGCCGAGGTGTTTCGTGGGCATCACAATACATCTTCCGGCATTGCTCACTGCAAAAAAATACGGTTGTATTTTTATCCTGTAACACAATTGCCTGCCTTTTGGGAATATAGATATGGCAGACCGGGTCTTCCACCAGCTCATCATGGGCGGCAAGTTCACCCGCACTTGCGCCCTGCCGGCCGGCTCCCCGGCCGGCCTTCTTTTTCCTGCCGCCCGTCAGCAACCGGTACAGGACATAAAGAAAAACCGCGTAGATAAAGAGCTTAAACATCGGCCCGCTCCTTGTCCCGCCACTCCTGCCGCTCCACCCCTGTCTGCGCCCGGAGTTCCCGGCAGAGTTCCAGACTGGTCCGGCCAAGGAGCGGATGCACATGCTCCGGCACCAGTTCCGCCAGCGGCGCCAGGACGAAAAGCCGGTCGGCGATCCGCGGATGGGGCACGGTCAGGGCTTGGCTGTGTATCATCAGATCTCCGTAATAGAGCAGGTCCAGATCAACGGGCCTGTCCTTGGTCAGCATTCGATCCCGCCCCAGCTCTGCCTCAATGGCGAGCATGACGGCCAGCAACTCTGCGGGGGAAAGGGTAGTGGTGATTTCGCCCACGGCATTGGTGAACCAATGGTCCGTGTCCATGTCGACCGGTTCTGTCCGGTATGGGCTGGAGAGCCGGTTCAGGCTGATCCCCGCCGCCTGGCCCAACCGTTGCCAGGCGGTCAGCAGGTTGCCTTGGCCGTCGCCGAGATTGGAGCCCAATCCGAGGAAGGCCTGCTGCGGTTTTTCCACGGGGCTGCTTTAAATATCCTGCAAGCCCAGCACGTCGAACATGGTGTAGAGGCCGTTGGGCTTGCCCACCACCCAGGCGGCGGCAAGGGCCGCACCCCTGGCGAAATTGTCCCGGCTGTGGGCCCGGTGGGTGAGTTCCAGCCTCTCCCCTGCCCCGGCAAAATAGACGGTGTGCTCGCCCACGATATCCCCGGCCCGGATGGTCTGGATGCCGATTTCCTTGTCGGTGCGCTCGCCGATCATGCCGTGGCGGGAATAGACCCCCACTTCGGCCAGGTTACGGTGTACTCCTTCCGCCACCATCTCCCCCAGTTTCAGGGCCGTGCCGCTGGGCGCGTCCTTTTTCATCCGGTGGTGGGCCTCAATGATCTCGATATCGTAGGCATCCCCTAACAGGGCCGCCATCTTCCGGGCAATCTTGAACAGAACATTGACGCCCACCGCCATGTTGGGAGACTGGACGCAGGGAAAATTCCGGCTCAATTCGGCCAGCTCGGCGAGATTGTCCGGGCTGAGGCCGGTGGTCCCGATGACCATGGCCTTTTTCGCCTGGGCCGCCTTACGGGCCAAGGCCATGGTGGCCTCATGGAAGGTGAAGTCGATAACCACCTCGCCTTGGGCCATGACCGCCTCAAAGCTGTCCGCCACCTTAACCCCCAGGGTCCCTATGCCGGCCAGTTCGCCGAGATCCTTGCCCAGTTCCGGGCCATCGGGCCGCTCAAAGCCGGCGGCCAGGGTTAACCCTTCCTGCTGATGCACCATATAGCTGATCCGGCGGCCCATCCGGCCTGCGGCCCCGGCGACAATAACCTTGGTCATGATCTTCTCCTTTCCCTTGCTTTACAACAGCCCGTAAGCGGCGATAACTTTCTTCAGTTTCTCTTCGTTGGCCTCGTTCATCTTGTACAGGGGCAACCGCGGCAGGCCGGACTTGATCTTGCCCATCATCGCCAGGGCCGTCTTGGCCGGCACCGGGTTGGTGTCGATGAACATCGCCTGTATCAAGGGGAGCAGCTTGTAGTGCAGCTCTTTGGCCTTGGCCAAATCACCGGCCAGGGCGGCATCCATCATCGCGGCCATGTCCTTGGGCGCCACGTTGGAGGTAACGGAGATGACCCCGGTGCCGCCGATCATCACGGTGGGCATGGAGGTGAAATCATCCCCGGACATGACCGCGAAATCCTTGGGGCAGAGGCGGATGACCTGGCTGATCTGGTTGAGATCGGCGGTGGCTTCCTTGACCCCCACGATATTGGCGATCCGGGCGCAGCGGGCCACGGTCTCGGGCAGCATGTTCACTGCGGTCCGGCTCGGCACGTTATAGAGGATGATGGGGATATCCACCGCCTCGGCCACGGCCTTGAAGTGCTGGTAGAGCCCTTCCTGGGACGGCTTGTTGTAATAGGGGGTGATCATCAGGGCGCCATCCGCCCCGGCCTCCTTGGCCGCGCGGGTCAGCTCAATGGATTCGCTCGTGCTGTTGGAGCCGGTTCCGGCCAGCACCGGCACCCGGCCGGCCACGGTTTTGACGGTCAGCTCCACCACCCGGCGGTGCTCCGCATGGCTCATGGTGGCGGATTCGCCGGTGGTGCCGCAGGGGACAATGCCGTGGGTGCCGCCCGCGATCTGGAACTCGATGAGATCCTGCAACCCCTGCTCATCCAGCTTGCCATCGATGAAAGGGGTGACGATGGCGACAAAGGCTCCGCGAAACTTGCTCATATCTTCCTCCTGTGTGTCTCTCAAAAGCAAAAAAGGGGGGTTGGCCCTTTACGATTTCATTCTTAGCGCTTCGGCATGCAGCCGGCCTTCGTAGATAAAATTGGCCGGTCCTTCCAAATATACCTCGGCGATCTCCTGCCCGGCAAGGGCGTAATGGATGATCAGCTGCTCGCCCCCCGAGGTGGTCACCGCCACCGGCGAGCGCACCTGCCCGAGAAGCCCGGCGATGATGGCCGAGGCCACGGCCCCGGTGCCGCAGGCCAGGGTTTCCCCCTCGACCCCGCGCTCGTAGGTGCGGACGGTCAGACCGTTGCCGGGCTGCTGCCGCACGAAATTGACATTGGTCCCGGCCGGCTGAAAGTGCTCGTGGAATCGGATACTCCGCCCCCATTCCAGCACCGGGGCCTGCGCGATGTCCTCCAGGAAGAGCACGGCGTGGGGCACCCCGGTATTGAGGCTGTGCACCACCTGCTCCTGCCCGTTGACGGTGAGTTTTTCATGCAGCCGCAGGCCGGTGGGTGCGGTCATCTTGAGCTTGACCGAATGGCCCGTCACCTCGGCCTCGATGAGCCCGGCCACGGTCTCAAAGCGCATCCGCGCCGGGGCTATGCCCCTGGCATGGGCAAAGCGGGCGGCGCAACGGGCGCCGTTGCCGCACATCTCGGCCCAGCTGCCGTCTCCGTTCAAAAACTGCCAGCGGAAATCCGCAGTCTCGCTGGGCTCGATGAAGATCAAGCCATCCGCGCCCGCGGAAACCCTCCGTTCGCAAACCGCCCTGGCAAAGGCGGGCATCTCTTCCCTGGCCAGAAACGGGAGGCGATGGTCAATGAGGATGAAGTCATTGCCGGTGCCGCTCATCTTGGTGAAAGCAATGGGAAACTGCATGGTCATGCGCCCTGCTGCTTAAGAAATTCAGGGATGCTTTCTCCCTGAATCAAGGTTTCATAGGTTTCCCGAGTCCGGATCACATGAAAACCGGCCCCATGCACCAGAACCTCCGCCACTCTGGGGCGGGAATTGTAGTTGGACGACATGGAAAAGCCGTAGGCCCCGGCGCTCATCACCGCCAGCAGATCGCCGGACACAACATTGGGCATCACTCTTTCCCGGGCGAGAAAATCGCCGGTTTCGCAGATGGGCCCCACCACGTCGGCCACCTCCTGCTGCTCCCGGCCGGACCGCTCCACGGCCTGGATGAAATGAAAGGCATCGTAGAGGCTCGGCCGGGCCAGGTCATTCATTCCGGCATCGACGATGATGAATTTCTTGAGCCCTTCCTTGGTGTACAGCACCTTGGTGATCAGCACCCCGGCGTTGCCCACGAGAACGCGGCCCGGTTCGAGAATCAGGGTGCAGGCAAGACCAGCCAGCTCCTGCTTGATGGCTTGGGCATACTCCGCGGGCTCGGGCGGCTCTTCGGCGTTGTAACGGATGCCGAGCCCCCCGCCCAAATCAAGATGGGTGATGGTGATCCCCTGTTCAGCGAGCTGTCCGATGAAGCGTTTCACCTTGGCCAGCGATTCGACAAATGGTGAAACTAAAGTGAGCTGCGAGCCGATATGGCAGCTCACCCCCTTGATCGCGATGTTGGGCAGCTTGCCGGCCGCGAGATACACCCGCAACGCCTCGCCGATGGGGATGCCGAACTTGTTCTTGGCCAGCCCGGTGGAGATATAGGCGTGGGTTTTTGGATCCACATCCGGATTCACCCGGAAGGAGACCGGCGCCTTGAGCCCCAAGCCCGCCGCCACCTCCTGGATCACGGCCAGCTCCTGCTCTGATTCCACGTTGAGCATGAGGACGCCGGCTGTAAGGGCAGCGCGGATCTCCTCCGCACTCTTACCCACCCCCGAATAAACGATCTTTTGGGGATCGACCCCGGCGGTGCGGGCCCGGAACAGCTCGCCGCCGGAAACGATGTCCGCCCCGCCGCCAAGGCCCGCGAACAGACGGAGGATGGCGATGTTGGCGCAGGACTTGGCGGCAAAGCAGGTAATATGCGGGATGCCGGCAAAGGCCCGGTCAAAGGCGGAAAAATGCTGGCTCAGGGTGGCAGCGCTGTACAGATAAAAAGGGGTGCCCACCGCCTCTGCCACCGCCGGCACGGCAACATCCTCGCAAAACAGGGTGTCATTTTTGTACTGAAAATCATGCATGGGTCGTTATACCGTTCGTTTTGCCACGAAACCCACGAAAGAATACGAAAGGGTTTTATGGATTATTCAGTTTTATTGCCTGATCTGCCAGATTCTGTAGTTGTAGACCGGTTCTTTCTTCGCCTGCTTGGCAAAACCGTGTTTTCCCAGCCGTGAAAAACCAACCTTCCCCGCTCCACCAGCCATTTTCGTGGGTTTCGTGGAAAAAGAAAACAGCCTTTTTACTCCGCCACCTCGTAGGTGGCTTCCATGGAGGAGGTGCTTTCGTTGGCCGGCCTGGCCTGGTCAAAGGCGGTGACCGAGTAATACCAGAGACCTCTTCCTCTGGGCGGCTTTGCATCGAGATAAGAAAGGCCTGCCCCGCCAACCTCGCCGATCCGTTCCGGGGCCGGGTTCCGGGCCGAGCGGCGGTAGATGCGAAAACCTGCCAGGTCGGGCTCGGCGACTGTTTCCCAGATGATCTTGACCCCGGTGCCGGTGGCCACGGCCCGTACCTTCTGGGGCGGCGCCGGAGGCATGAGATCGCGCGGCATGGCGTTTATTACCGGGCTTGACATGCCGGCGGCCACCGTTCCCGCATGCAGCCGCATGGCCCGCACCTTGTACAAGTAGGCCTTGCCATTCCGCAAGCCCTTGTCCGTATAGGCCAATCCCTCAATCGGGTCGCCCGGCATCTCGGTAAATGTTTCCCCGCCGTCGGTTGAGCGGAAAAGCTGATAGCGGATGGGGCCGGAAACGATTGTCCCGTCCAGCAGTCCTGCCGGCGGCTGCCAACGCAGGGTGAGGGCCTTGTCCCCTTCCTCAGCCTTGAAATTAGCAGGAGCCAGGAGCGGCGTATCCCAGAGAACCGACACGGTATTTGAATCATCACTGCTGACAAACCAGCCCGCCTTGCTGCGCACCCGATACACATACCGGTGATTGGGGCGCAACAGGGTCTCCTGATAGGAAACCCTGCCATGGTCACTGCTTTCCGCGGTGATCTCGATGGGAGGGCCAAAGGGGATGGGACAGTCAGGGCAGTAGTCCTTGCTGGGGATAACGGCCCGCAACAGCACAAATTTCTCAATCCGGTAAGGCAGGCGGGTACCCTCTACTGTTTGCCGGGGATAGGACCAGCTCAGCGCCACCCCTTTTTCGTCAAGCTGATAGCCAAGATCGCTGATGGGCGCGGGCATCACGGTCTCGGGCGGCACAGGCCGGGTCTTCTTGCCGCATCCGCTTACGCCTGCGAACAGGGCCATGCCCAGAAGCACGGCCACGATTCTCTTGGCCCCGGGCTTCATCGGCCAAGCCCCAGGTCTTCTTCCGCCCGGACGAGGGCCTGGGCCACCACCGAGCCTGCGGTGCCGCCCAGGGAAACCCGGCTGTTTACCGAACCGGCAATGGAGAGCACTTCAAAGACATCGTTCTCGATGGCCTCGGAAAAGGTCTTGAGTTCCGCCAGGCTGAGTTCGGGGAGTTCCTTGCCCTGGCTGATCGCAAAAGCCACGGTGCGTCCGACAATGGCATGGGCCTGGCGGAAAGGTATATTTTTGCGCACCAGATAGTCGGCCAGGTCGGTGGCGGTCATGTAGCCCCCGCCAAGCCCGGCGGCCAGGCGCGCCTCGTTGAAGGTGAGGTTGGCCAAAAGCTGGGCCATGATCGCCACCGATTGAGAAACCGTGTCCACCGTGTCGAACAAGGGTTCCTTGTCTTCCTGGAGATCGCGGTTATAGGTCATGGGCAACCCCTTGAGCAGCATCAGCAGGGAAATGAGGTTGCCCACCACCCTGCCGCTCTTGCCCCGGATCAGCTCGGGGATATCAGGATTCTTCTTCTGGGGCATGATGCTGCTGCCGGTGCAGAAGCTGTCTGCCAGGGTGATGAAGGAGAATTCCTCGGTGGTCCAGAGGACCAGCTCCTCGGACAACCGGCTCAAGTGGATTTGGATCAGGCTGGCCGCGCTCATGAACTCGATGAGATGGTCCCGGTCCCCCACCGTGTCCATGCTGTTGGCGGTAACGGCCGGAAAATCAAGCTCCCGGGCGACAAACTCGCGATCGATGGGCAGACCGGTGCCGGCCAGGGCCGCGGCGCCAAGAGGCATGACATTGATCCGTTTCAGGGCATCGGTGAGCCGCTCCCGATCGCGGCCGAACATCTCGTAATAGGCCAGCTGGTGGTGGGCAACCAAGACCGGCTGCGCCCGCTGCAAGTGGGTGTAGCCCGGCATCACCGCATGCTGGTAAGCGCGGGCCAGAACCACAAACGCCTTTTGCAGCTCAGCGAGGAGCTCGATGAGGTTGCGGCATTCCTCCCGGAGGTACAGACGCACATCGAGGGCCACCTGGTCGTTACGGCTTCGGGCGGTGTGCAGCTTTTCCCCGGCCGGGCCGATCTTTTCCACCAGAGATTTTTC